>JAYSVA010000064.1:0-4491 GCA_043718785.1 Hyphomicrobiaceae bacterium | reverse complement strand
CCTCCAGCCGCTACAAGGCGCTCGACACCTGGAGCCGGATGACGATCAACCTGCCGTACTCCACGCTCGGCGTGGTGGTTGGCGAACCGATCCTTGTTGCAGCCGACGCCGATGCGGCGGCGCTCGAACAGGCACGCATCGCCGTTGAGACGGAAATGAACCGGGTCACGGCCCGGGCCTATGCCATTGCGGGCAGTGATCCGGCCCGGGCGACCCCGCAATCGGCTAACCCGCTGGCACCACCGGCACCGGCGACCACGCGCCACAAACTCTACAAGGGCGTGATGCGGGTGGCGGAGCCGTTGGCGCCGCTGGTGATCAACTGGCGCGCCCGTGACGGCAAGGAAGATCTGACCCGCCGTCATGAACGGCTGGGCCGTCCGGTCATCGCCCGACCGCCCGGTCGGCTGGTCTGGGTGCATGCGGCCAGTGTCGGCGAAACCAACGCGGTGCTCCCGTTGATCGATGCCATCCGCAGCGCCCGACCCGACGTGCGGTTCCTGCTGACCACCGGCACCAAAACTTCAGCCGGGTTAGCGGCGCGGCGGCTGGGTCCGAACGACATCCACCAATATGTGCCGTTTGACGGGCCAAATTTCGTCGGGCGGTTTATGGCGCACTGGCGGCCCGATCTCGGCATCTTCACCGAGAGCGATATCTGGCCGAACCTGATCTTCGCCGCCTCAAAGCAAGGCGTGCCGTTGGCGCTGGTCAACGGTCGCCTGTCGCCACGCTCCTACAAACGCTGGTTCAAGAACCGGGCGGTGTCGCGGCCGCTGTTCAATCGGTTCGCGGTGGTGCTGGCACAGACCGAGAAGCTCGGTCGCTGGTTCCGCGATATCGGCGCGCGGCGGGTCGAGGGCGTCGGCAATCTCAAAGTGGATGCGCCGCCGCTGCCGGTCGATGCGGCGGCCTTGGCCGTGTTGCGTGAGGCGCTGGGTCCGCGCCGCCGGATGATCGCCTCATGCACCCACGATGGCGAGGACGAGATCATGGCCGACGCCCACGTGGTGCTGCGTGGTAGTTTCCCGGATTTTTGCACCATCATTGCCCCGCGCCATCCAGAACGCGGATCGGCGATCGTCGCGATGTTGCAGGCGCGCGGCTTGACGGTGGCGCAGCGGTCGAAAGGCGAGCTGCCAACTGCCAGCACGGAGGTGTACGTCGCAGACACCATCGGTGAGCTCGGCACGCTGTATTCGTTGGCGCCGGTGGCATTTCTCGGAAAGTCGCTGGTCGGCAGTGGCGGCCAGAACCCGATTGAGGCGATGCGCTTTGGTACCGCCGTGCTGACCGGCCCAGCGACCGGGAATTTCAACGAAACCTACGCCATGCTGCGGCACGAGCACGGCGTCGTCGACGTCACGTCAGCGGCGACCCTGGCCGCAGCAGTGACGAAACTTGTGACGGATGATGTGGCGATGGCAAGCTTGCAGGCGGGTGCGCACAAAGCCCTCGATAAGCTCTCCGGTGCGCTGCCGAAAACGTTGGCGGCGCTGCTCGAGTTTCTACCGGAGGAGACACTAGCCGCCGTTGCGGATGTCGCCGCCGAGCCGACGAGGCTGCAGCGTGTTTCGTGATGGTCCACCTTGGTGGTATGCCACAGGGCAACCGGGCCTAACGGCACGGGCGCTGCAGCCTGTCAGCCGCATCGTCACGGCCTTGGGAGAGCGCCGCTGGCAGCGCACCGCGCCGTTTCAGGCCCGCGTGCCGGTGATCTGCATCGGCAATTTTACCGTCGGCGGCACCGGCAAAACACCCCTGGCGCTGCATATCGCCGACCTGCTGCGCGAGCGCGGTGAGCGGCCGGTGTTTCTGACGCGTGGTTACGGCGGACGCATCGCTGGTCCGCATCTGGTGGACGGAGCCGCTGACACCAGCCGCGAAGTCGGCGATGAAGCGCTGCTGCTGGCCCGCAGCGGTCTGACGGTGGTGGCGCGGGATCGCGCGGCGGGGGCGAAACTGATCGACGGACTTGCGGCAGAGCACGGCGGGCCGAGCGTGATCCTCATGGATGACGGGTTGCAAAACCCAGCCCTGGCCAAGGATCTGACGATTGCCGTCGTTGATGGCCGCCGTGGCATCGGCAACGGCTTGGTGTTGCCTGCAGGGCCACTCCGTGCGCCGTTGGCCACGCAAATGGCGCGCACGGACGCCATCATCGTCAACACCCCGCTGTTGGGCAACGGCGTCAATGGCGAAGCACTAGCGGCGGATTGGCTGCGCCAGCAGTTCACCGGGCCGGTGCTGGATGCACAACCACAAGTCAGCGGTGGGGTGGAGTGGCTGGCTGGGCAGCGCTGGGTAGCTTTCGCGGGCATCGGTAATCCCGCGCGCTTCTACGACCTGCTCCGCCATCACGGTGCTGACCTCGCCGACAGCATTAGCTTTGGCGATCATCACGCGTTCACCGACGCCGACGCGGCCCGTGTCCTCGCCGTGGCCAAGCAACGTGGCGCTGGCCTAGTGACCACGGAAAAAGACTGGGTGCGGCTTTCAGGTGGCGGCGCGTTGGGCGAACTGCGGGACGCTAGCCGCACCCTGCCCATCCGCCTGCATCTGCCCCCCCGCGACAGCCTCCGCCTCACCAGCCTGATTGACATCTTGCTAAAGAGCCGTACGCCGCAGGCCTGAAAAACAGTGCTGGCCACGAACGGTTGCGTCATTGAGGGGCGCCTTGCCGCAGCGTCGCCAGCACGCGCGGCAGCATTTCGGGCAGGTCTTCGGCGATCAGGCCGATGCCGAAGGCGGTGGCGCACTCGCCGTGCAGCCAGACGGCGGCGCAGGCGGCATCGAAGCCGGACATGCCCTGAGCCAACAAGCCAGTGATCATGCCTGCCAGCACGTCGCCGGACCCAGCGGTGGCGAGCCACGGCGGCGCGTTGTCGTTGATCACGGCCTGGCCACCGGGATGCGCGATGACGGTATCCGCCCCCTTCAGCACCACCACGGCACCGCTGATTTTTGCCGCCTGCCGGGCGCGATCCAGCTTCGAGCCCGCGAGATCACCGAACAGCCGCTTGAACTCGCCCTCGTGCGGGGTCATGACGATGCGGCGCTGCGGGTTCTCAGCGATCAGCGAGAACAGATGCGTGGCCATCGGCTCGGCGTCGTCGTCCTGGTCGATGGTGAACGAGGTCAGCGCGTCGGCATCAAGCACCACGGCAGCCTCGAACTCCAGCGCCACCTGCACCAGCAGCCGCGTCGCCAGCGACACACCCGCACCAGGACCGATCAGGATGGCATTGCGCCGCTCGTCGCTAAGGATTTCGCCTAGGCCACGCGGACCATCGAATGGGGCCAGCATGATTGCCGTCAGGTGGGCAGCATTGGCGGCGATGGCATCCGGCGGCGACGCCACCGTGACGAGGCCCGCACCAACCCGCAGCGCCCCGCGTGCGCCCAGGCGAGCGGCGCCGGTGGCGTGGGCCGGGCCGGATACGACGACGGCATGACCGCGCGAATATTTGTGGCTGTCGAGTGAAGGGAAGGGGAAGCGCTTAAACCAGAGTTCCGGTTTGTTCGCGTTTGTCGTTTGGTGTGGCTGACCGATTTGTGGCATGGCCATTACTTTCAAAAGTGTCTAATTATTGGGCAATTCGTCTAATTTTTGTGCGGTGATTTTTTACGCAACCCCTGCACGGAGCATTAGCAGCGTGATAAACCTGCCACTACACGAAGGACTCCCCCCAAGCTACACGACCAGAGGTCAACCGACCCATGAAAAAGATCGAAGCGATTATCAAGCCGTTCAAGCTCGATGAGGTCAAAGAAGCTCTACAGGAAATTGGCCTGCAGGGCATCACCGTGATCGAAGCCAAGGGCTTTGGTCGCCAGAAAGGCCACACCGAGCTGTATCGTGGCGCTGAATACGTCGTCGATTTCTTGCCAAAGGTGAAAATCGAAGTCGTGCTCGCCGACGACATGGTGGAAAAGGCGCTCGAAGCCATCCAGCGCGCCGCCAAAACCGGTCGCATCGGCGATGGCAAAATCTTCATCTCGACGATTGAAGAGGCCATCCGCATCCGCACCGGCGAAACCGGCGCAGACGCGATTTAAGGCGCGATCTAAGGCCGCAGACAAGTTCATGTACAACCCGCCACCACGACACTAGCCGAACCGGCTTCTCGTCGCTAAACACCCTTACGCTCGTTTCGAACAACGTTAACGTCCGAACGTAATCAACACTGCTGACCATTCCTAAGCGGGCGCCAGGGCCCAATCGGTCCTGGGGCTCAACACTCACGTGAAAAATAGTTCGTTGCTCAAAGAGGGAGTTCCCATGCCGACCGCAACCGCCGCCGACATCCTGAAGCTGCTTAAAGATAAAGACGTGAAATTCGTCGATCTGCGCTTCACCGACACCAAAGGCAAAATGCAGCACGTCACCGCTGACGTCTCGTGCATCGATGCCGCCGTGTTCGCTGAAGGCTATGCGTTCGACGGCTCGTCGATTGCCGGCTGGAAGAGCATCGAAGCCTCAGACATGAC
>JAYSVA010000063.1:0-4500 GCA_043718785.1 Hyphomicrobiaceae bacterium | reverse complement strand
TGACAACGGTGCCGACGGCGATGTGGGTGGTAAAATTGGCCATTCAAGCCTCCTCAGCTCTATTGCGCTGACGGAGCAATGATTCGGGCGGTGGTGGCGAGTAAGCTGAGCGGCAAAGCTGTGCACAAGCGTCATCGTTGGGCACCATCTTCGGGCACCACCGTTGGTCGCGCCCGGTTCGGGCCATCGAAAAGCGTTACAAATATCAAGATGACCATTGGAAGTTGCCGTGGACTGATGATCGCGCAAATGCGGACTTTCACCTGTCAAGCGGCACTGTGCCTCAGTGTTGCCGCAAAACATGACACTTAGGTGACAATGCAATTGGTAGTAAAATGAGGATTGTCCGGGGTGTTGGTGGCGTTACTGTACGTAAGGGTCAACACTGCTGCCTTGCCACGCAGCCATGGCGTTTATGCGCTGCCTCTTTTGTAACGCTGACGAAATCTGACGGTTGATAATCGCCCAAGAGCAGCCATCAAAGCTGCCGGCACAGGCAAATACAGGAATTGAAGAGCGAATGGACATCCAGGATTTGCGCATTTTTGTGCGCGTTGCCGCGTTGCAAAATCTCTCCGCGGTTGGCATGGAACTGAACCTGACGCCCGGCACGATTTCGAAGCGTATACAAGCCCTTGAAGACGAGATGACGGTGCGGTTGTTTGATCGGACCACCCGCTCCATCCGCATTACCGAAGAAGGTACGGTATTTCTGGGCGCCGCCGAGCGGATGCTTGGCGAACTCGATCAGGTTCAGGCGATTGTTGGCGACAAGCTGGCGCGTCCCAAAGGCCGCATCAAACTGTCGGCACCAGCGAGTATTGGTTCCTTTATGGGGCCCGCGCTATCAGCGTTTCTGCGCAGCTACCCGGAAGTTGAGGTTCACGCCGATCTGACCGATCGTGTCGTCAACTTGCAGGAGGAAGGCTACGATGTGGCGATCCGGATGGGGGTGCTGTCAGACAGCACGCTGAAGGCCAAACGATTGACGGTGGACCACCAGATCATCGTCGCCTCACCCGCCTACCTCGCGAAGAACTCGACCCCGGATGTGCCCGATGACCTGCTGACCGCCAAATGCCTCGTGCTAGGTGACGCCACCGGCTGGACGTTCCAAGTCGATGACAATCCCGTGGTGGTGCGCGTCAGCGGCCCGATGCGCTCAGACAATGGTGAGCTGCTGCACCAGGCGGCGCTCGACGGCCATGGCTTCGTCCGCGTGTCCGCGCTGCGGGTGCGCCAAGATCTAAAGGCGGGTCGCCTAGCTCGGGTGCTGGGGGCCTATGAAGTGACGGAGAATGCGGCGATCTGGGCGGTCTATCCCGGTGCCAAGCATCAGATGCCAAAACTGCGCGTGCTCCTTGACTTCCTCGCCCAGTGGTTCCGCGATGCCAACCCGGAAGCCCGCCGGGCTGGCGGGGCGGTACTGGTGGAGGCTGACATGGATGCCCAGTTCGAGACCACCGCACCGCGCGCGCGTTCGGCCTAGCGGCGGGTGGCCGGGAGCGGAGGACCGCTCCCGGAACACACTTATGAGCAAATCTTGCTGCAGTATTTGGCGCCCCTGAACTGGTTCACGCGCATGCATTGGGCGAAATCTCTATATTCACGGCGGTTGCCTACGCATTTGGCCTGCTGAACCAAGGGTGTCACTTGGGCCAAGTTGACCGGCTTACTGACGGCGTTGGCCGATGTCGTACCTAGTCCAACGAACGTCGCTACAACTAATCCGGCGGCGATTTGAAATTTCATTATTGTACTCCCGCTGTCCCGTGCCTGAGGTTGGCACACGGAGAGTGTGATGGTATTCGACAGGCTGCGCAATCGCGTCGTTAGCTAGGTAACATCCTAGTGGTTAGCATTTTTGCATACCTCCCCCGCATATGAGGCACTCGGATGACCCAGACAATTGCTTTCGTTGGACTTGGTGCGATGGGCGCGGCGATGGCCGAAAACCTCGTGAAGCGGCAATTCCATGTCACCGGTTTTGACATGCGGCCGGAAGCGGTGGCGAAGCTTGAGAGCGTCGGCGGACATGGCGCGAAATCTGCGGCCGCCGCGGCCAAAGGTGCTGACGCCTTGGTGCTGATGGTCGTCAATGCCGATCAGGCCGATGCCGTGCTGTTCGGCTCCGATAAGGCTCCAAGCGCACTCGACGCGCTCAAGTCAGACGCCACCGTAATTGTGATGGCCACCTGCGCGCCCGCCCGCATCGCCGCGATGGCGGCTCGCGTTGAAGCGACGGGGCGTGCGTTTGTCGATGCGCCTGTTTCCGGCGGTGTTGTTGGTGCAACCGGCGCAACCCTCACCATCATGGCAGCGGCGAAGCAGGCTGTGTTCGATAAGGCCAAGCCTCTGCTAACCGCGATGGGTTCGAACCTGTTCCACCTCGGCGAGAGCGCCGGGCAGGGTGCGGCGATGAAAACGGTCAACCAGCTGCTGGCAGGCGTGCACATTGCCGCCGCTGCCGAGGGCTTGGCGCTGGCCGAGAAAGAGGGCATCGACCCGGCAATGGCGCTGAAAATCCTGACTTCGGGCGCGGCGTCGAGTTGGATGCTGAACCATCGCGGCCCGCGCATGGTCAAGGACGATGGTCAGGTCAGCAGTGCCGTCGACATCTTCGTCAAGGATCTGGGCCTCGTGTTGGACGCTGGCCGCGCCGCAAAAATGGGCTTGCCCCTGGCCGCCGCCGCCCACCAGCTGTTCCTCGCCGCCTCCGGCCTCGGCATCGGCGGCCGCGATGACAGCCAAGTCATCGAGACCTACCGTGCGCTGCGCAAGAAGCCGGATTAACCAAGAAACTTAACCATAAAACGAGCTAGGCGGGCGAAGTTATCCCCGCCCCTTCCGCGCATGAGATGCTGGCGATGTTCCGGTTCTCCGGCGCACGTGGCCACGTGTGTCCAGAGGGTTGGAATGGCAGTTCGGTTGTTCTAGACGGCCGCATTGTCTCTGCGCTCTTTGACATCGTGAATATATGGCGGCATGTCCGCAGCCAACGCCCCTAATGCGGCGAACGCCCCCGTATGCCTGGACGGGGGAGGGCTGGACGACGGTTTGGAAGACGGGTGTCGCCATTTGTTTTACGTGGGGGGAGTGGCCGGTTTGGCGCTCTTCTCGGCAGCCTGGGCCACGGCTGCCAGGGCGGCCAATTGCTTCTGCGGATCGCCCTTTTGCGATTCTGGCGTCACCATGCCAGCTGATATCACCACCTTGGCGGCATCCTCGACGGTCATGTCGAGCAGGATCACGCTTTCGCGCGGCACGAAGCAGACGAAGCCGGTTGGCGGAACCACGCCTGTGGCCATGAACACCGTGATCAGATCGCTATGTCCGCCCGGTTTGATGGTGCCGATCTCGCCGATGGTGTCGCCGGTGATGAAGACGATGGACCACAGGCCTTTTGAGGGGAACTCAACCAGGCCGACTTTCTTGAAGTTGGTGCCGGGACCCGCCGCCGTCACCACACTCTCGAAGATTTGCTTCAGCGCCCGGTAGACGTTGCGGACAATCGGCATGCGCCCGAGGAACAGGTCGCCGTAGCTGAACAGAGTGCGGCCCAGCAGGTTGGCGGCCAGTGCGCCGATCATGGTGATGCCGATGATCGCCACCAGCAGCCCCATGCCGGGGATGGCGATCGGCAGGTAGGTGTCGGGGTTATAGCTTTTCGGCAGGAACGGCTTGACCCAGTCGTCAATGGCGCGGATCACGTATTGCGTGGCGTAGAGCGTGATGCTGACCGGCCCGACGATGACCAAGCCGGTCAGCAGGTAGTTGCGCAGCCGCGCGCCGATGTGGCGGCTCGGGTCCACGCTCGGTTCCGCCAACATGGCGATGACTGACTTCTCGTCACCCTTGGTTTTGG
This sequence comes from Hyphomicrobiaceae bacterium, assembly GCA_043718785.1. Lineage (GTDB taxonomy): Bacteria > Pseudomonadota > Alphaproteobacteria > Rhizobiales > Hyphomicrobiaceae > JAYSVA01. The sequence goes on along the minus strand of JAYSVA010000063.1, from coordinate 635 downwards.
GGTCGGTGAAGCGCCGGTTCCGCTTCGCCGGTTCCGGCGTCCCAGCCGGGCCGACGTTGGGGCCTGAGCTGTGGCTCGAGTTGTGACCTGGTGGCAGCTTCTGTCGCTTCATGTGGTGACGTGGGTCCGGGCTAGCGCGTGCCAACAGCGGCAGGCGTTTAGCGCGCTACCATAGCCGATTATTGCGCGCCACCAAAGGGGGTTGGGCCTGTTTAGGCTGGGCGCGCGCGGCGGCCAAAGGTGACGGGTGATGCGGGACTGCTGATCGGGGCCAGCTTCGTGATGCGGGGCGCGCGCGTCGCTGGGGCGGCAACAGGTGTTGATGCTCGCTCCGCCTTGACCGTTGTGCGCCGGATCGCCTGGCCGACCCACTCAGGTTCTGCCTCAGGTGCCGCTTTGCCACCAACAAGGCCGCTGAGGCTGCTGCCACCCGGACCGTAGTGATTGGACCCGTCGGTGCCTTTGAAGAACATGATTTGGACCGTCAGCCAGACCGAGAACGCCAAGGCTACCAGATGCGCAATGCTGCCGATGGGTGCGCTGACGAATGATAGGACCAAGGCCCCCGCGTCAACACCGAGCGGCGCGAGCATCCACCATGCCGACTTGTTGAGGTCGTGTAGGCGACGTGCGCT
>JAYSVA010000062.1:0-4515 GCA_043718785.1 Hyphomicrobiaceae bacterium | reverse complement strand
ACCCCTATTGAGAATGTGGGGATTTGGCCTCGCATTCGCTCGGCCAAATCCCCGTCGGCAGCGCTACTGTGGCCAAGATGTGTGAATCCCCTAGCCCTTGAGGAGCGGCTGGACACGTGGCCCGAAGTCACCCCCACCTCGCACGGCAAATTCGATTTTTGTGAAGTACAAAAACCGAGCCGTGCTGTCCTCCTCCCCTCAAGGGGGAGGAGGCGAAAGAGCCGATAGAGTGGGCGATTTGGCTCGACGGAATTATTGGAAGCTATTTCTTGCTACCGTCCGTCCACCACGTGTCGGGTTCGGCACCGAACAGGGAGGGGCGGTCGGGGGATTTGAGGTGACGCCAGTGGGCAACCCATTGCTTGGGCAGGTGGAACAGGGGGATGACGTAGTCGCCGGACATGATCACCCGGTCGAGGGCGCGGGCGGCGGAGGTGAACTCCTCGCGGCCCTTCGCCGACAGCAGCGCGGCGATGGCGGCATCGGCGGCGGGGGATTTGACGGCGGCGAAGTTCTGCGAGCCCGGTTGATCAGCGGCGATGGCCGACCAGCGGTTGTTCTGCTCGTTGCCGGGTGACAGGGACGACGGCCAGTTCCACTGGATCATGTCGAATTCGTAGTTGCGCAGGCGCTGCCAATACTGGGCGTCGTCGACCTGGCGGACCTGCACGGTGATGCCGATCTGCTTGAGGGTTTTCGCATAGGTTAGCAGCAGGCGTTCCTGGGCGCGGGAGCGGGCGAGGAATTCGAATGACAATGGCTCGCGCGTGGTGGTGTGGCGCAGGGTTTCGCCTTGCAGCACGTAGCCGGCTTCAGCGAGCAGGCGCGAGGCTTCTTTCAAGTTGTCGCGGTTGTTGCCGGTGCCGTCACTGACCGGCAGGCGGTAGCGGCCGTCCATGATCTCCGGCTTCAGGGCGGCGGCGAAGGGGGCGAGCAGCTTGCGTTCGAGGTCGTCGGCGGGTTTGCCAGTGGAGGCGAGGGCTGAGCGTTGGAACACGCTTTCGGTGCGGGTGTAGAGGCCGTGATAGAGGTTGCGGTTGATCCAGGCGAAATCGAACGACAGCAGCAGGGCGCGGCGGATGCGGACGTCGGCGAACAGGGGTTTGCGGGTGTTGAAGACCAATGACGATAGGCCAGCGGGCAGGCCGGTGGTGAACTCGCGTTTGAGGATACGCCCCTCGGTGACGGCGGCAATGCGATAGCCTTCGGCCCAGCGGCCGGCATCGTCTTCGTTGCGCAGGTCGAGCTGGCCGCTTTTGAAGGCTTCGAACAGGGAGGACGAGTCGCGGAAATACTCGATGCGGATTTCATCGAAGTTGAAGCGGCCTTTGAACACGGGGAGGTTCTTGGCCCAGTGATTGGGATTGCGGCGGTAGGTCAGGGAGCGGCCCGCATCGACGCCCGCCAGAATGTAGGGACCGCTGCCGACTGGCGGCTCCAAGGTTGTGCGTTCGAAGGTGTCGATGGCCAGCAGGTGCTTCGGCAGGATCGGCATCAGGCCCATGATCAGGGGCATTTCGCGATCCGGCGCGCCGTCGGCGTCGGGGGCGAACGTGAAGCGCACCTGATGCGGTGACAGGGCTTCAGCCTTGGTGACCTTCTTGTAGTAGGAGCGGTGGTAGGGGTAGCCCTTTTCTTTCAGTACCGCATAGGAGAACAGCACGTCCTCAGCGGTGATAGCGCGGCCATCCGAGAACTTCGCTTCGGGACGCAAGTTGAACGTGATGCTGGAACGGTCAGCGGGCACGTCAACGCTGGCAGCGATCAGGCCGTACAGTGAGAACGGCTCGTCTGGTCCGCGCGTCATCAGGCTTTCGTAGACATACTCGCGCACGCCCTGTGCCGATGTGCCTTTGACGATGAAGGGGTTGAGATTGTCGAATGTGCCTTGCGCCCCGAGATTGAGGCGACCGCCTTGCGGGGCTGCCGGGTTGGCATGCGGGAAATGCGCGAATCCTGCGGCCAAAGCTGGTTCGCCGTGCATGGCAATGCCGTGTTGGGGCTCCGCGGTGGCCAAGCCCGGCAGCAGGCTAGCGACGGCGAGACAGGCCACGGCTAACATGGCTGGAAATCGAAGTCTGGTCGTCTGCATTTTGCGATGAGCTCGATTCTGCGTCTGTGCCTGGCTTTAGCGTACTTCTGTTTGGCCGCACGATCAGTGGCGCTTCTGCCACGCTGATATAGTCTTGCACAGGGCTATGGTTAATCGTGCCGTTACTGGTCACGGGATTGCCGCAATCAGACCGCTTAACGCCCTCCGTGACAGAGCAGGGGCTCTGCGATAACGGATCGCCCCTGGCGCTGACGCGACAGATGATCTAGGCGTTTGGCCACCGAGACGTTAACCATACGGTAACTTTGCGTCCTCGGCGGCAGAATCGGCAGCAGCACTGGCAATCGTTGCGCGTCTGAGCCGCTGAAAACATTAGTTGACCAGATTTGTGTGGAACATGACGCGGCACGACACATCGTCGCGTGGACTATGCAACACAAAGCTGGCCAACACGAAAAGCTTCGTTGGGGATGAGCAGGGGTCCTGCTCTTTAATCAGAGGTCGGAACAGACAATGGCATACCGGGTTTTGTCGAGTGCGGCGACCGCCGCTGTATTGGCTGCAGGCATGAGCCTCGCGCTCGTTTCGGGCGCACTGGCACAGACGCCAGCGCCAAAGGGTAAGGCTGCTGCACCAGCGGCTGCTGCCCCGGCCGCAGCTCCTGCCGCTGCCGCCGCAGCTCCAACCGGCGCCCAGAGCGCTTGGGTCAAGCTGTGCGAAAAGGCCAAGATGGCAAAGCGTGGGCCAGACGGCAAGGAAATGAAGGCGGCTGATGGCAAGGACGTCATCGAAGAAAAGAACATCTGCCTCGTCCACCACGAAAAGATCGATGGCAACACCGGCATGGTGATTGTCTCGGCCGCCGTCCGGCAGGTTGATGGCGACGCGAAGCAGCATTTGATGGTGATGGTGCCGCTGGGCATGGCGATTCCGCCGGGCATCCGCGCCGCTGTCTACACCAAAGATATGTGGGCTAAGGCGCAGAAGAACGAGAAGATCGACGAGAAAGAACTGAAGCCGATCGATCTGAAGTTCACGCTCTGCCATCCAGCCGGCTGCACGGCCGAATTGGAAGCGCCAGCTGGTCTGGTTGACGCCATGAAGACCGGTGGCGGTCTGATGATCCTGGCCATGAACGGCGCAGCGCAGCCAATCGGTTTCCCCGTGCCGCTTGATGGTTTCACCGGTGCGCAGGCTGGCGCCCCAGTGGACAGCAACCTGCACGGTGCCGAACGTGCGAAGCTGATGAACCAGATCGCGCAGCGCCAGGAGCAGCTGTACAAAGAATACATCGAAAAGCAGAAACTGCCAGCCAATGGCGGTCCTGCTGTGATTGTTGCCCCTCCGGCACCAACCAAACCGTAAGCTGAACTAATGGCCTGAACGCGAGCCGCCCTGAGGGACACCTCGGGCGGCTTTCGTCATTGAGATGTGCAAACTAGTCTGAGGATGAATGACCGATCCCGTGACAGCAGCAAGCCAGGGCCAGGACGACGTGGTGCGGGTGGCGGCGCGGGCGTTTGAGATTGACCGGTATTTAGTGGCGCTGTTGGCACCGGCGGCGGCGCGCGAGGATCTGATCGCGCTGGCGGCGTTCGCGGGTGAGATTGCGCGCATCCCGCTGTTCGTCACCGAGCCGATGATGGGCCGCATCCGCCTGCAATGGTGGCGCGAAATGCTGGAGAACGGCACCGACGGCGGCAATCCGATTGCCGGTGCGATCATTTCGGCGGCCAACCGGCATGGCTTTGAGATTAGCGAGCTCATCCGCTTCATCGACGCACACGAGGCGACGCTGGATGAGGCGCCGTTTGCCGATGATCAGGCGCTGCGGGCCCACTTCGCGGCGACCGAAGGCGTGCTGCTGCGCTGTGCCGCCAAGGTGCTGGGGCCCGGCTTCGATCCGGGGGATAAGCCGCATTCCGAAGCCGTGGTAGCCGCCACCAATGCCTATGGGCTGGCCCGGCTGGTGGCGGAATTGCCGGTGACGCTGGCGGCTGGGCATGTGCTGATTCCCGCTGACCGGCTGAGTGCCAACCACCTGTCGCCCACAACCGTGCATGCGGCGGCGGCCGGTAATACGCCGCAATGGCGGGCGCTGCTGGGTGATTTATGTGGGGAAGCGCGCCGCTTCAATCAGGGGTCTCAGGCGACCCTGGCAGCGCTGCCGCGCACGCATCGGTCGCTGCTCTATCACCTCGCCCTGGTAGAGCCATATTTGCAGGCTTCGGAGAAGGCGCTGGGGGCCGCGGCACCTGTACAGCCTTTGACGCGGGTCTGGCGGCTGCTGGTCGCGCGGGTAACCGGGCGGCTGGGCGTTAAGGCGGGGCCGTCCGCGACCATCCGTGCTACGAGGCCAGCCGTAGACCTTTCTGACACAACGAAAACGGGGCAATCATGACACGTTCCATCATGCAACTGTTGACGGTGCTGTTCAGCGTGTGCGCGGCCGTTGCTGCCGC
>JAYSVA010000610.1:0-4883 GCA_043718785.1 Hyphomicrobiaceae bacterium | reverse complement strand
TCGCTGATGAGCGGCAGGTGTAAACGCCCTGTCGTGGCCAAGTGCCGCTCCCCACTTCATTACCGGTCGGACTTGGCCCCCGTCGCCCTCGAGTTTTTAAAACTCAAAGTGGCAGCCGATGGCTTTTTATGTCGTCTGCATAAAGATGGTTAATTCAGCCTGCACTCAATCCATATCCGGCTTGGACCGCCGCGTGGCCTTGAGCGACGAGTGCTTCTTCTTCTCGTCGAGCCCACGCATTTTGGCACCAAAGCTCGGCTTCGTCGCACGGCGCGGCACAGGCGGCACGGCGGCCTCACGGATCATCTCAAGCAAACGTTCGCGTGCGTCTTCGCGATTGCGTAGCTGGCTGCGGAATTTGTTGGCGATCAACACCAGCACACCGTCCTTGGTCAGACGGCTGCCGCACAGTACTTCGAGACGTTTACGGACTGAATCGTTGAACGCCTTGGTCTCGCGCACGTTGAAGCGCAGTTGCACCGCCGTCGACACCTTGTTGACGTTTTGCCCGCCCGGGCCAGACGCGCGCACAAATGTCTCCTCAAGCTCATCAGCGTTGAGGTGGATCGTCGGCGTGACTTGGATGATTTCGACCATAGCGCCGGTGTATAACGTTATTCGCGCGCCGAGGCAAAGTGCCGAAAATACGCTACCCGCCGAGATCTTCCAGCTTCAGCACGAGCTCGGCGATCATGGCGGCGTAGATGGCGATGAGGAAGCCTGCCAGCGCATTGACGCTCAGCAGCATGCCGACGATTTGGGCAGCTTGCGGGCCCATGAAGACGTTGAGGAAACTCAGCACGAGCTCATCGATTTTCTGCTTTAGCAGGAACAGCATCTCGCTGGCTTCGGCAAGGTTCGGCTTCTTCGGCAGATCGAACACGAGGCGGCGGGCGAGATCCGTATACGTTGGTGGCGACAGGATTTTCGCCTCGGTCAACCCGGCCATCGCGGCCGAGAACAGCAGGCCGAACGGCGCGGCCATGCGAAAGTAGCCCCAACGGGACGGCATCGCGCCGAGGCGAATGGCCGTCCAGCGCAGCACGGCGCTGGCGACATACACCGAGACACCGAACAGGATCGCCACCCAATACAGCCGGGTCTGGTCGGTGCCGGAGACGGTGATCAGCGCGACGCCGCCAGCGATCACCGCTTTGATAGAGGCCTCGGCCAAAGCGACGGTCGTCACCCAGAAGCCAGAGCGTTTGGCGCCGTCGCCGAAGTAAAACGGGATCTCGTTGAGCAGGCGGGCGCGTTCAAGGCGTGCGCCCATGACCAAGGCGACGATGGCGGTTAGGGCGGCGAACATCAGCGGCAAGCGGAACGCCAGCATGGCAACGCCGATGGCAATGCCAAGCTCTAGCGCCATCGCCAGTGCGTTGATCAGGATCCGCCCCAGTACCCGCATGTCTGCCCCGCTGCTTGTCGATGCTCCTGCTCGCGGGATCAGTTCAGGCCAAACAGTGACTTGGCCCACTCGGGGTTGGACGAACTCTTGCTTGACGCGGCCTTCTCGAAGGCGGTGATGCGCGGATCATCGCGACGAACTGACTGGATCGGCGTTTCCGGGTCTTTCGGTGGCTTGACGATCTGGTTGGCTTTGCCCTCGATGCCGAGGTTGATGTTGCCCTCGTAGTCGTAGATGTCCTTGTAGTAGGTCATCTGACCATTATCTCCGGCAACTGCCGTGAAATAAGAAATGTGCACAGGGAACTTCTTGGTCAAGCTGACGTGGCTATCCTCCGGAGCCGCCACATCAAGTGCGGCTTTGACCTGCAGCGGTGTCCACTTCTTGTCTTGCTCCATCAGTATCTCAGCAAAGCGCACGGGGTTGCGAATGCGGATGCAGCCGTGGCTATAAGCGCGTGAGGTGTTGTTGAACAAATTCTTGGTTGGTGTGTCGTGCAGATAGACGGCGTGTTTGTTCGGGAACAGGAACTTGACGACGCCGAGCGCGTTGGCATTACCTGGCGGCTGGTAGACATGGTACGCGCGAATGTCCGTCTGGCTCCAGTTGACCTGACGCGGATCAACGGGCTGGCCGTTCAGTTCCAACTTGAGGTCCTGTTTCGTCAGGGCGTCGCGGGACTTGAAGAGAGCGGGCAGTAGCTCTTTCACCTTGATCGAATCCGGCACGTTCCAGCGCGGCTTGAACACCACCGTTTGCATGGTGTCGGAGAAGATCGGCGTCTGCGTGCTGACCTTGCCGGTGATCACCCGTTCCGTGTGCACAATCGCGCCGTCACGAACGAGGCGGAACTGGAACTCGGGCACGTTGACGAACACATGTGTTGAGCCGAGGTCGCTCGGCATCCAGCGCCACATCTCCATGTTGGCGAGCAGCTTTTTCACCGAGCCCTTGGGCGGTGCCTCAGCTACAGGCTTCTTCTTACCGTCCTTCTTGATGTCCGGCTCCGGAGCCACAGCAACTGGAGCTGGTGCTTTACCGTCGCGCATGGCGATGTAGGCCTTGCGTAGGAGCTCAAACTGCGAGTGCTGCGGATGCAGTTTGCGCAGGTAGTCATCCGGCGCTGACGCTGCCGCCAACCCCGCGATGACGTCGCGCGGCGGCACGAGCTGTGCTTTGCGGTCGAGGTTGTCTGAAATGGCGTTAGGGTCAACCCGGCCGCCGCGCGCATGGCGGGCGTAGCGGAGGGCGGCCTGGCTGAGCTTCACTTCGGCGTCGGCCAATTCAGATGGCTTGGCATCGACCTTGGTGCTCGCGACGTCGAAGTCGCTGGCCCGCAAGCCCCAATCGTCAGCGCGCTTCAGTTCAGCCACCAGCGCCTTGCCGCGCGGTGTCAGACCACTGGCGTTGATCCAGTGCGGCTTGTCGGTGCTGGCGTAGTGCGTGGCCAACACGCTGCGTTCGTCCTTGCCCGTCGCTTTGCCGAGGGACTGCCGGACGCTCTGGATGATCGGATCGGTGACAGCAGCTTCGGTCGTAACGGCTGGTGCCGGCACCTCCTCAATCGAGATCGATGCGCGTGACGCCTGAGCGGGCGGCTTCGGTGGTGACAGTTCGGATGCGAGTGATTGCACGTGGCCCGGAACGAGCCCTGGCACAGCCCCTAACGTCAGCTCAGGCACCACAGTCTCTGAGGCCACTGCCATCTGCGCGAGTGCTGGTAACGCGCTGACCGTCGTGGCGCACAACGCGGCGCTGATAATCCAACCGTGACGCTTCCGCATACGCATCCCTCACAACAAACTGATACCGGCCCGCTCGGTAGGCGGAACCGTAGTGGAGGCCCCTGGCCTTGGCCAGGAAAACTATCCACAGGTTTTGTACATTTCCGGCACTGTTGAAGCCAGGGCACAGCGCCGGTCAATGTCCGCCTCACATGGCGATAACAATGCGGTCAAAAAAAGGGCCCCGGATTACGCCGAGGCCCTCGTGTAAGTCTTTCAACCACAACGCATATTAGGCGATCGTCACGGACGATTTCACCCAGGCTTCGAGCTTGGCCTTCTGGACGATGGCACCCTGCTGCTGGTTGACGATCTTGCCATCTTTGAACACCATCAGCGTCGGCATCGCCGAGATGCGATACTTCGTGGTGATCTCAGGGTTCTGGTCAACGTCGACTTTCACGACCTTGAGCTTGCCTTTCATCTCAGCGGCAACCTGATCAAGCGCCGGTGCCATGGCTTTGCATGGGCCGCACCACTCGGCGAAAAAGTCCACCAGCACGGGCTCGCTGGATTTCAGAACTTCAGCATCAAACGTCTTATCAGTGACCTGCGGCGTGCCCATCTGGACCATCTCCTGTTAGGCCCCGCATGGGGGCTGGGAAACAAATTCTGTTGAGGTTCGGCTGGCGAAACTCATAGGTAAGCGTTCGCCTGTCACGCTTCAAGTGGAGCGTCAAGCTTCCCTGCTTCCTGCGTCCATAGCTTATGCTCACAAGCCGTTAAAGTCACTTCTGAGATGGGCATCAAGCGCGCGCCGTCGGTCCAAAGTATGGCGGCACGCACTTGCTTGGTCGGAAAAATCTGCCGCAACGCCAGCCGATAGGCCGCCAGCTGCAGCAGATACGCCTGCGGTACGCCTTCAGCCAGCAGCGGCGGCGGGCGGTTGGTTTTATAGTCGATGATCAGGCAATCGTGATCGGTGATGACCAGCCGGTCGATCTGGCCGGTGACCTTGAGGGTTGATTTCGCCGCCCCGCGTTTCGGGCTGGGGTTGGCGATCTCGGCGACCAACGGCACTTCAGCTCGGCTGCCTGGCCCGAACACGGCGGCGAACGTCGGATCGGTCAGTACGGCCAAGCTCTCAGACACAATGCTGGCACGGGTGGTCGCACTGAGATCGACACCGCGCTGAGCGATGAAGCGGATCGCAGCGGACTGCCAACTGGCGGGTGGCAACGTCGGCAGATGCTCAAGCAGCGCGTGGGTCAACGTTCCGCGCAGAAACTTGTTGTCCTTGGTCATCGTCCGCGGCGATGGGGCGACGGGTTCATCCGTTCCCTGATCCTTGCTGGCACCTTTGACTGGCGGCACCGGCAGCAGTGGTTCGCCCGCCTCGTCGGCATCCAACGGCGCGAGCCGGGAGGGCGCAATCGGCATCGTCAGGTTGGCCTCACGCCCAGCCCGTCGCGTCGCCCAGGAGGGCAGCGGCAAGGCGTTACGGGCTTTCGCATGGGCCACCTTGGCGGCGTCGTGCGGGGCGGTCTGAAGGGCCTCCAGCCGTCGCACGGTGAAGTCGTCGGTCAACGCCACATCCACCAGATCGGCTTTCAGGCCCTGAACGATGAGGTCGTACCAGCACCCTTTCGAGCGACCGTTTTTAGCCTCATAGCCGCACACGTAGAGCCGGTCACGCGGGCGCGTCATGGCGACGTACAGCAGCCGCTGATGCTCGGACTGCTCGGCTGCAT
>JAYSVA010000609.1:0-11616 GCA_043718785.1 Hyphomicrobiaceae bacterium | reverse complement strand
CCATTCTACAGGCTTTGTCGCAAGATCAGCCCACATCTGAAGATCAGGAGGTCGGTAACCAGTTGAATCTGTTCACGAGTTAGCCGGACACTAGTGGTATCGAATCACTTGTGTGCATGCCGTAGCCGCAAGGGGGAGGAGGCGAAAACCGATAACTGATTGCCAGTTGCCGTTCATGCAATCGCCCTGAACATTACAGCTTGCTGACTTCACATCGACGTTGCTAGACTGACGTAATGTCAAGATATTGGTCGTGTTTTCGTTGTTGGGGGATTTTCCATGACGTTATCCCGGCGTGAGTTGTTGCGCGGCACGGCCGCATCATTGGCTGGCATCAGCCTGCCTGCACTTTTGCCGACCAGATCAGTTGCGGCACCACTGCGGCCAGACACACTCGCCACTCCAAACTTTGCACAACTCGCAGCTAGAGCACGGCATGTGGTGGGGGTCAGACCGCATCGCATTGGCGGCGTGCGGCTGTCGCTGGAGCCGCCGATCACGACGCCGCGTGGCAAGAAATGGATCATCCACAATTACGGCCACGGCGGAGCTGGCATTACATTGAGCTGGGGCTGCGCCAGCGTCGTGGCGGAACACGTTCAGGATGTCACGTCGGAGCTGCGCGGCAGCCGCACACGACCGTCAGTCGCCATCCTCGGCACAGGCATCATCGGCCTGACGGTCGCCAGCGAGTTGCGGGCAAAGTGGCCGCAGTTGCCCATCACAATCTACGCCAAATCCCTCGACATCACCCGCACGACCACACACAAAGCCGGCGGACAGTTTGCTCCATCCGGCGTCTGGCGACAGTTCGACATGGCTGGCGATCTCGAAACACTGCATGACTACGTCCGCCGTTCCGCCGCAAAAATCCGTCAAATTGAGAATATGGGCACCGCCACGCGCACGTCCTATGGTGTGGCACAGCGTTACAACTACAGCCTCGACCGGCCCGATGGCGCGTTTGACGAAGGCACCACCCGCGACGTCATTCCCGAAGTACGGCGTGGCACGCTGCCGTTCGCGAACCTCGACGATATCGGGCGCGAGTATAAAACTTGGCTGATCAATCCCACGATCATGATGCCCAAACTTATCCGCGATTTAAAGTCCCAAGGCGTTTTGTTTCGCCAACGCGAATTCCGCGATCAGAGTGATATTGCAGCATTAGCGCAGCCCATTATTATCAACTGTACCGGCTATGGATCCAAACAGTTATTCGACGATATGGCCCTCACGGCACAGCGCGGACATCTCGTTGTCCTGCCAAACCCGCAGAACCTGCGGTACTTCTTCGGCGGTGGCTGCCAAAACGACGTCGTGGCCTACATGTTTTGCCGCCAGAACGACATTGTCATCGGCGGCACGGTTGTCACCGGCGACGAACGTGACTTCTTCGATGCTGCGGGCGGCGCGGACAAGCGCATCTGCGACACGCTGCTCGCCAACATGCGCGACGTGTTTCAAGGCAACACAAACTTGTGCGTGGCGGTTTGAGCCCTGTTCCTGGTCAAACAAAACGAAAAAGCCCGCAGCCATTTAAGGCACGCGGGCTTTGTTGTGACAGTCTCAACAGTCCATCAAGCCATCAAGGGCTGGCTGGTCGTGGTGCGTCTTTGTCTTTGTTCAGCGCAAACAGCGCGCCAGCACCCAGTGCGACGGCACCAATCACCAGAGCTCCGGTAGCGGCACCACCTGCTGCGGCACCCGAACCAGCCGCAGCGCTGGCGGCTGAACCAGGGTTAGCAGCACCAGCACCACAGTTCGGGCCGTCCTTCAATGAATTACCCTTTACGTACCCGACAGTGCCAGGAGCTACAGCCTCACTGCATCCTGGACCGTAAACAATCCGAGCGGATGAACCGGGTGCCACCGTCACGCGATCGCCAGCTTTTACAGTGGTTGAACCAGTCACTGCGGCGCGGTTCACAGTCACCTTACCGTTCGACTCAAGCGTAGCAGCCTGCGCCACTGAAGGCAGCAACATGGCAACTACGACAAGACTACAGGTTATCGTCTTCATTTGGCGCTCCATATAGCGAATCGATACCTAGATTCCGCTATTCAACATGGGCAATGCCAAGTCAATTAGTGCAAAATTAACTACATTCGAATTGTAGCATTTTGACTACTACGCCGTTTTAGAAAAAAAATTCACTCATTCCAAGGACCCGCCAGTGCCATGTGAGCACAGATGTGTTCGACGATGCGCCTTGGTGACAACTCGATCGGCACGATAATCGGCCACTCATCGGGACCGGGCGGCTCCAGCGTGTCGAATTGGCTGGTCAGCAAAGACGGTGGCATAAAGTGTCCGGTACGGCGACCCATACGGGCGGAGATTAGCTCGATATCGCCTTTCAGATAGACAAGCCGCACGTCGGGACGGCCATCCAGCAACACCCGGCGATACGCCCGCTTCAGCGCCGAACACGAAACGACACGCGGCTGATGGGCGGCGCGCCCCTCGTCAATCCAGGCAGCGATAGCGTCCAGCCAGGGCCAGCGGTCCTCATCCGTCAGCGGCGTGCCAGCGCTCATCTTGGCAACATTGGCGGCTGGATGGAAACTGTCGGCATCACGGAATGGCCAGCCAAGCTCAAGCGCTAGGCGCTCCCCAGCTGTCGATTTGCCGGATCCCGACACCCCCATCACGAGAATGGCCGACGGCAGCTGGCCCGAGGCCGGAGTTTCGGGTGTGTGACTCATCGGGCACCCTTAACATATCTGGTGCCGCTGACGTCGCAAACGTCACCTCAACAGCACGACTTCCACCGGATTCCTTCGTCAACCCGGTCAACTTAAAACTACATTTTAGCATTTTTATATTTGCATTTTATGTAGATTTACGATCTTGCTGTCCACCATGAGCGCAAGCGTGCCGGAGGGGCAAAATGGACGGGACAAGCATACTACTGGCGGGGGCCGGACTACTATTGGCGGGACTTCTGAAGGGCTTCACCGGGCTGGGGTTCTCGACCTGTGCTTTGCCGTTTCTGGTGCTGGCAGTGGGGGTCAAAACTGCAGTCGCGCTTGTCCTAGCGCCAGCAATTGCCAGCAACGTCATGCTGTTGTGGCGCGTTGGCCATGTTCCTGAAACCATCAGCCGGTTCTGGCCAATGTACGTGGCACTGATACCGGGTGTCGCGAATGGAATCTCGCTGCTGGCTTGGGTTGACGGGGCAACCGCCGCGCAGGGACTTGGGCTGATGACGATGCTCTACGCAGGCATCAGTTTATGGCGGCCAAACCTGCAGTTATCCGCCAGTTTACAGGGCCCCATGCTGCTGCCAGTGGGCCTGCTCAATGGCCTCCTGACTGGTCTGACTGGCTCCCAGATCATGCCGCTACTGCCCTACATCATGGGGTTACGGCTTGATCCGGATCGGTTCGTGCAAGCGGTGAATGTTGCCGTGACCTTCACCGCAGGACTGATGCTGATCGGGTTATCGGTAGCTGGTTTGCTGCCAAAACAATTGGCGATCATCTCGCTGCTTGGGGTCATCCCAGCCAGCATCGGCACCTACATGGGCAACCAGGCACGTGCACTGGTGCCCGCCGCACAGTTCCGACTGCTCGTGCTCTACACTCTGTTGCTGCTCGGCGCGTTGCTGGCCAGTTCGTTGCAGCGACATACAATTTAAAAACTGCTGTAATGTAAGAATTTAGTTACACCGTCCTGCTATTGATTATGCAAATATAGAAGTTTGATTTGCAATTCAGGACGACGTCCATGCCAAAGCTCATATCCTTCATCCGCACGATGCGGCTCTCCCTAATCGCTGAGGTCTTCACCCCGACAGCTAAGCCTCTGATGCGCGGACTCCGATTCGCGTCATCTGTCGCTTCCCGACCGCTACGACATTTGAGCCATATGTCAGTGATTTTTGCGGTTCCGCTTATTCTCGTTGTTTGGGCGGCAGCACTCAGCCACATCGCCAACGAACGCATCGCTGCGCGCCGCGCCGTTATTGACGACGCGGCCACTTTGACCCGCGTCCTCGAAGAGAATGTCATCCGAACCGTCAGCGAAATTGATCGGGCGCTAAAATTCCTGCGGGCAAGCTTTGAGCGTGACAACCTGCACGACGGCGAGCCAAACACAAAGGCAGCCTGGCTGAAGACGCTCGGGGATGCCAACTTGATCAGCGATCTCATGCTGCAAACTGCAGTTATCGACGCCGAAGGCTTTCTCATCGCAACCAATGCGGCGCAACAAGCGCCGATTCGGATCAGCCTTGCTGACCGACAGCATTTCAAGGTGCACGCCGAAAACCTACAACAAGACCAGCTTTTCATCTCCGCTCCGGTTCACGGTCGGGCATCAGGCAAATGGTCCGTACAGCTGACACGGCGGTTCAATAAACCAGACGGTAGCTTCGGTGGCGTGCTGGTCGCATCCCTGGACCCAAAGCAACTCAGCCGCCTGCATGACGCCATCGACGTCGGTATCGATGGCGCAGTTGCCATCGTCGGCATTGATGGCCTAGTCAGAATCGGCAGCGGCAACAATGCGCCCGCCATGGGCGATGACTTATCTCGTAGCCCGACATTCGATACCCTCCGGGATGCAACACAGGGGTCGTATCTCATCCCTGCCGCTGCGCCGCTATCGGCAGCGTTTGCCCTCCAGCTGGATACGACGCAGCAGGACGGCCCAGCCGTCCCGTCGTCATCGACCGAACTTCAAGCAAGACTTGTTGACCACCCGAGCGCACGCGTGGTGTCGTTCCGGCGGGTTCGCAATCTTCCCCTTATTGTGATGGTGTCCGCCACCGACCGGCAGGCCAACAGCTCGTATATGCGCAATCGCCAACTCTACCTGCTGACGGCGCTGCTGCTGACCTTTGCCACTCTGCTCGCCATGCTGTTCGGCCTGCGCCATGAGCGGCGACTTCAGGTCATCCGCCACGACCTCAAGCGCAGCGAGGCACGTGCGTCGGCAAAGACCCGCGAACTTGAGCTAACCTTCAACCACATGAACCAGGGGATCATGATGGTTGATCGCCAAGGCCGTATCGGCTTCATGAACGGGCAAGCAGCGCGCCTGCTCGGCCTGCCCGAGATCTACGCAAAGGCGCACTTGCGCTATGCCGACATTATTGCCTACCTGAAGGCTGGGAACGACTTCAGCAGCGCCGGCAAGATTGATCCGCAGCTCTTAAGCTACATTGAGAACTCCCCAGGGCAGACGGTGTTGCCGGTCTACGAGCGTGTCCGGCCAAATGGTACGGTCATCGAAGTCCGCAATGAGGCACTGCCGGATGGCGGGTTCGTCCGCACGATCACTGATGTCACCCAACGCCACCGCTCGGCCGCCCAGATTTCACATCTGGCGCGCCACGATGTACTGACCAACCTCGCCAACCGCCGTCTGTTCCAGGAGCATCTGGAACAGGCCAGGTTGGACCTAGCCGAAGGCGCAGCGTTCGCCGTGCTGAGTATCGACCTCGACCGGTTCAAGCCGATCAACGATATGCTCGGCCATCCAATTGGCGACAAACTGCTGCAAGCCGTGGCGCGTCGACTGTGCAAAACCGTGCGCGATAGCGACGTTGTCGCCCGGATGGGTGGTGATGAGTTCTCGATCATTCAACGCCATATCAGCCGCCAGGATCAGGCAGGATCGCTGGCACGTCGACTGATCCGGGCACTCGCCAAACCGTTCGAAATCGACAGCCACATGATCGACATCGGCGCCAGCATCGGCATCGCCTTCACAAGTGAAGGCGACGTGCGCAGCGACGACATTGTTAAAGCCGCCGACCTCGCCCTCTACAGCGCCAAAACTGCTGGCCGCGGCACCTTCAAGTTCTTTGAGCCAGAAATGCACGAGTCGGTACACAAGCGACGCACCTTGGAATTGGATCTCCGGCAGGCACTGAAGGCGTCGCAGTTCTGTTTATTCTATCAGCCAATCCAGGACTTTAAATCTGGCACGGTGACAGGCTTTGAAGCCTTGCTGCGATGGCAGCACCCGGAACGCGGACTGGTGCCGCCGAATGACTTTATTCCCGTGGCCGAAGAAATGGGGTTAATCGTCCAGATCGGTGCCTGGGTCCTCGATACTGCGACGAGCGAAGCGATGAAATGGCCGGAGCACATCCGCGTTTCGGTCAACCTATCGGCGGTGCAATTCCGCAATCCAGGGCTGCTGGCGACAGTGCGAGGGGCGCTGGCTCGCTCCGGCTTGCCACCGTGCCGGTTGGAACTGGAGATCACCGAGTCAACTTTGATGGTGAAAGATCAATCGACGCTTGAGCAGCTACACGAACTACGGGCTCTCGGCGTCCACATTTCTATGGATGACTTCGGCACCGGCTATTCTTCACTGAGCTACCTGCTCAGTTTCCCGTTCGACAAAATCAAGATTGACCGGGCATTCGTTGCACAGTTGGGCTCGATTGAGCAGGACGGGCGTAAAGGCTCCGCTGCAATCATCCGCGCCACGACCGACCTTGCGAACAATCTCGGAATCACAACGACCGCTGAAGGAATAGAAACGCGTGAACAGTTCGAACGCTTGAAAGATCTCGGTTGCACAGAAGCGCAAGGATATCTGCTGTCTCGCCCCCGCCCGATGGAGGACATCCCTGCGATGCTACTGGCACTGGTGAGTAGCCAGTTGTCGGCACCACCGCGTTTAACTCCCCCTGCCGGTCTGAGCTATTCTGTCGCAGCTTCACCACTAAACCAAAGCAGGGTGGGCACTTAACACCTTAGTAAGCTTGCTAAGAATGCGGCGTCGCAGCAAATAAATGTTGCAGTGCACAATATTCTTTGATATGCACCTGTCACTGAGCACGGAGCGAATTGCGAATGGTCGGTTGACGACAACGCAGGGGTTCTCCCGTGAGCTAAAAATAAGCCGCGACCCTCGCACCCACGTCAAACAAGGAACGTCACCATGAACGACCAGTTCACCCGCCAAGCCCAGGACATGTTCAACGCTGCCAAGGATGCCCGCATCCCTGAGAACGTGCAGCACATGGCTGAAGACGGCGTTGCCAAAACCCGCGAAGCCTACATCAAGATCAACACCGCCGCTAAAGATGGTGCCAAGGTTGTCGAAGGCCTGTTCGTTGCCGCTCAGTCCAACGCCAAACTGCTTGGCGAGAAGGTCATGCACAACACCGTCGCCAACACCGAAGCTGCATTCGATGCAGCTCAAGCCATTGCCCGCGCAAAGTCTCTGCCGGAAGCCGCAAAGCTCCAGGCTGACTTCATGCAGCAGCAGTTCGCAATTGCCAGCGCCCAGACAAAAGAATTCTTCGAACTGTCGTCGAAGCTGGCCAAAGCCTCGTTCGACACCATGAACACGGCGGCCACCAAGACCTTTGACCAGGCCAAGAAGACCGCTTAAGCTTTTCTAGTCAACACATTTGGCCCGGTGCAGACGCTCTGCACCGGGCCAAATTGCGTTTAGTATGGCCAGCGGACTTCAGTGAGCCGCAGGTGTCGCCAGAAAATCGCTGGCGCGGCAGAACCCGCCGCAGATGCGCCAGACGCAGGCTAGACTGATGAATAGCTCGCGGTGACTTGCGAAATCGCCAACTTGCAGAACAAAGCCGTTGGCATGCGTCGAGAACGCTAGGTTCTGCTTGTCTGAAATGTAGAGAAATGACGATGTCCGATAGACAGCATCGACGATTTTTTTGGTGAACTCCGGCACGGCCGCTGGCTTTAGTTCGAGAAATTCGACCGGGGTTTGACTGACATTAAACGGAAACGTCAGATCCAGGCGCAGCTTCTCACCGCGATAGACCATGAACTGCATGCCGGTGACGATCTTGGCGGTAGGAAACAAAAAACTCCGCTCGTCTAGCTCAACTTTGAACATCGCGTCGGGCTCGCGCAGACTGGATGCAGCCGGAACCGCCACCGGACCAATTGTCGTCACCTTGCTCTGGGTCATTTGTACCTGCCGTTCAATTCAAACCAGTTTACCGCGTGCCAGCACCGGCATCACATCAACAATCTCGTTGTTGCGTACCACGATCAAGCGGTCGACCATGTTCACTACCACACAGACGTGGTTTGGAATCACGCGCACGACATCACCCACGCTCGGGCGGGCATTGCACTTCGTCAGATCAAGGAAACCATGCTCCTCAGCGAAGCCTTTGATGCGTGCTTCCGGGTGCTCGAGGATCAGCCCGTACCCATCAAGGCCGCCACCAGGATCAGCGGTCAACGTTTTCGAGCCGGAATCAAGAATGCCCCGATCCGGCCCGGCGCGGCTGACCACGGTTGCGAACACCGACAGCGCGCAATCGTCGAGCGTGGCCGCACCTGCCGCGACCATCATCCGGTCGTTGAAGATGTAGGTGCCAGCCCGGTGCTCCGTCGCGCCTTTCAGCCCGCCGAGATTACGCAGGTTAGGCGTACCGCCAGTCGAGATAATCTCCGCTTCGAGGCCGAGCGCACGAATACCGGCCACGGCAGCATCATGGAATTTCTGCGTCTCTGGCCAGGACGTTTCGGTCGGATAAAACAGCAACCCGCCGAACTGCAGATGCGGCGACGCCTTGATCAGTCGCGCCAGCTCCACCGCCTCCGCTGCCGTCTCGACACCGGCACGCTGTCGCCCGGTATCGCACTCGATGACCACTTTGACCGGCCGCCCGGCAATCTCACCGGCTTTGGCATAGGTTTCGAGTGTGACCGGATTATCGGCACAGACCTTGATGTCGATGTTCCGGGCCAGATGCCCGAGGCGTCCGGCGCGCGCATCGCCGACTAGATTGTAGCTGATCAGAATGTCATCGATGCCTGCATCGGCCATAACCTCAGCTTCACCGAGCTTCTGGCAGGTGATGCCGCGTGCGCCCGCCTCGATCTGCATGTGAGCAAGTGTTGGGATCTTGTGGGTTTTGATGTGCGGGCGATTAGCGACACCCGCGGCATCACAGGCCTCCTGGACACGCGCGATGTTGCGCTCCACCCGATCCAGATCGATGACCACGGCGGGTGTGCCGAATTCAGCAGAGATACGGGATTTCAAGGCAGCAAGGGAAGACACGTTTGGCATGGCGAGGTTCCTGTCTGGGATGGCACAGCGTATCGCAGCCACGTGGAGGTCACCACAGCAAAACGCCCGGGACGCAATGCAGGTCCCGGGCGCTCATCATTTAGTTGTATAGAAGCCTGTCAGCTCAGTTGAACGACAGTTTTGGCGCTTTGATGCCCTGGAAGATCTTCGGTAGCCACGAGCTACCTGACTCACGCGGGACCAAACCATCGTTCTGCAGCAGCGCATAAGCGTCGCGATACCATGGGCTGTCTGGGAAGTTGTGGCCAAGAACGGCAGCAGCGTTCTGCGCTTCGTTCTTGATGCCGAGATACATATAGGCTTCGGTCAAGCGCATCAGCGCTTCTTCGACGTGCGCGGTGGTCTGGTATTCCTTGACGACAACCTGGAATCGGCCAATCGCGGCAAGGTACTGTTTCTGCTTCAGGTACTGCCGACCAACGTTCATTTCACCTGCAGCGATAGAATCGGTGCAGACGCGGATCTTGTTGTCGATGTCCTTGGCATACTGGCTGTCGGGGTAACGGCCTTTGAGGATCTTGAACTCGGCTAGCGCCTTCTGCGTTACCCCCTGATCCTGCTCTGGGCCGCGCATTTCATCGTAGTACGATGATGCCACGACATAGTGTGCCAATGCAGCGTCCTTGGTGCCCGGATGCAGCGAAGTGTAGCGCTTACCGTTGGCAATTGCTTCCTGATACTTGCCCGCCTTGTAATAAGCGAAAGCAGACATCACGATAGCCCGGCGCGCCTCTGGGGCGTAGGGGTGATCGCGGTCAAGATCTTCGAATTTCTTTGCAGCGGATTCGTGCTTACCGGTCGTCAACAGCGCATCGGCGATGGCGTACATGCGGTCAGGCGGATCAGGATTCAGCAACTTGGCATCGTTCTTCGATGAGCACCCAGCTAGAACGAGACTGCCAGCAATTGCCAGCACCATCACACGACGGCCCGTCCCCGCTGATCGCCGTAAAGCCGTAACGCTCGCCATGGAGTGACTATCCTAGTTGGGCTCGGCCTATGCGGCCCGGCATTGCTGCCGATCATGTTTGACGTGTCGTCTAGACTAGATAGCCCGATATCTGATTCGTGCGCTCGATGTCTGATTACGACTGCATCCAAACATTGAGGCAGGCTTGAGGCAAAACACCGAACAGTCCACAAACAGTCAATAAAACCCAGTTTCTTGGATTAATTACTCACCCGCGACCAGAGCTTCGCTCATGAATGGGGTGTGCATAACAACCTGCTCGCGAACCCGCGGAGCCTGTTCCAGCGTCCAGGCCGACGCATCTGCGAGGAGCGCCTGCAGCACGTGAGCGTTGAGGCGATGGCCGCCCCGGACCGAACGGAACGCACCGAGGAGCGGACGACCGGCAAGAGCGAGATCACCAACTGCATCGAGCAGTTTATGGCGTACGAACTCCTGCGGATAACGCAGACCTTCGCGGTTCATGATGCGATCATCGCCGATGGCCACCGTGTTATCGAGTGACGCGCCAAGTGCTAGGCCGGCTTTCCAGAGCTTCTCTACGTCGCGCATAAAGCCGAAGGTGCGAGCGCGGCAGATTTCATTACGAAACACGGTTGGGGTCATCTCAACGCAGAGGCGCTGCTTGCCAATCACCGGGGTTTCAAAATCAATTTCAACATCGAGCTGGAAGCCATTGTGGGGAACGATTTCACCCCAGCAGTCGCCATCCTGAACACGGATTGGCTTGAGTACCTTGATGTAGGTGCGGGGTTCGTTGAGTTCGCGAATGCCAACTTCGTCGATGGCGGCAACGAATGGAGCGGAGCTGCCGTCCATTATCGGCACTTCTTTGCTATCGACCTCGATGTAGCAGTTATCGACCGATAATCCGCGAAGTGCCGCGAGAAGGTGCTCTACAGTGCCGACGCTGACACCAGCATCGTCGCCGATGACGGTGCAGAGTGTTAGGTTCTTAACGAACCTGACGTCAGCTGGAATTTCTGAAACAATACGACCGCGTTTGCTTACGATAAATCGTAGGCCTGTGTTTGCCTCGGCAGGATGGAGGATCAACGATACAGGTGCCCCACTATGGACCCCCGTGCCGGTGAGCTCGATCTCGCGAGCAATGGTCGTTTGTCGCGCGCCAATGGTCCGCTTCGACATTTTGTGCTGTCCCCCGATAACAGACGATCACTGCGTCTTACAACGCTGCGCCGCCGAACCCCCAGAACCGTCCCCGTCAGAGCCTAGTGTGGCCTTTTTACTTACTGTGGCCTTTAGGTCATCCAAACTTAAGAACTTCACGACTCAGTTGTAGCGCGAAGTAGTTCCTGGGGACAAATCACGGTTTCTTACGCGGTATTACCACTTGTTTCAGATTGGCACGGACCCAATTCAGGGGCCTCGCCGGTGCAATTTCCTCAGGTCAGTCGCGACCAGAAAACTTCTTATTATCAACCCCTTGAATGCGACCATCCAATGTGTTGCGGTGATCATTCACAACGCCCTGGAGGTTCGATTGTGGCGCGCTAATCTGCCCACTGAACTGACCTCTTTGTGTCTGATTTGACAGCGGCGTATGATTCGCATCCGAGTCAACTGATTCGGC
>JAYSVA010000608.1:0-11624 GCA_043718785.1 Hyphomicrobiaceae bacterium | reverse complement strand
TGGGGATGTTTCACTGGAACTCTATCCAGCGACCGGAGTCTCACGCCATGCCATCCCTCTTCTTCGCACTCGGCATGACCGTCGCAACCGCGCTGCTCAGCCTGTTGCTCGCCACACGCGCGCATCGTCCCCTGCGGATTTGGCCGACGCCGGGAGTGGGTACGTGGCAGAGCTATGTGTTCTGGCCACTGTTCCGGGGTCTCAACGTGCTGTGCTTCGCGGTAGCGCTGACGGACCGAGCGAACTCACTTGGCCTACCGGGTTGGCTGCGCGTCATCGCCTTGTTGTGCCTCGCCGCATCCGTGGCGTTGTTCGTCTACGCCTTCCGGGTGCTGGGGCGGGACAACAGCTACGGCGCCCAGGACGGTCTTGTCACGGCGGGCATCTACCAGTGGTCGCGCAACCCGCAGAACGCCATGCTGATGGTGGTCTACGGCTGCCTCGCCGTCGCCGCCGACACGTCGCGCACCTACGGGTTATGCAGCGCTATGATCGCGACGTACGCGCTGATGGTGTTCGCCGAGGAACCGTGGCTGCGCGAAGGCTACGGCGACGCCTACCAGCGCTACTGCCGCGAGGTACCCCGCTTCTTCAACTGGCGGCGGGCGGGCTTGTGGATGCAGGGGCGCCTCAAAAAGGCTTCCCCTCCATCCAATTGACCATGCTCGCGACAACAGGCGCTTCGATGCTGAGGAATCCGTGAGGCGTTGCCGCCTCGCACGGGTTGGAGTTGGTGGCGTAGGTGCTGAGATGGGTTCGATACCAGCGAGGTGTACTAGTCAGCGCCGCCAGAATGCTGTTGACGGCCCATGCGGGGGTAGCCGCGCAGGCATCATTTACGTTGGCGACGACCAGCGTTGGGATGTAGATCTTGTCGAGCGGCACTTCGAACACAGTCTCGACGCCATAACCCGACTGGGTGACAGGGCTTGGGATAATCACACCGGCAAGCGTCGGTGCCCACCACACCGTTTGGCTGATCGGGGTCGACAGGTATTGGCGCCAGCCGACCGCTGTATTTACGGCCGATGTCGAGCCAGCCGACGTGCCGATTAGCCAGAATTTGCCCGGTACGCTGCGGGCCCAGCGAACGTGGGTCATCACGGCGAAAATGTCCTTCCGGTGATCCGCCGAAGTCCTGAAACCCCAGAGACCTTGGGCATGATCAGACGGCACATCTGGGATCACGACAGCGTAGCCCCGCTCAAGGAAATACCGTCGGGAGCGCATCAAAAAATTCGCGTTGTTTCCGGTACCCTTGGTGTCGTCGAACGCCGTCGTCAGGCCGACCTGGCCACCACTGCCAACAAACAGCACGACGATGCCTTTAGGCACCACCGCCGGACGGATCAACGCGTAGGTGAGCGTTACACTGGGCCGGACAGTGATGGTGTTGACTTCGTAGACATAGGCGACGGCAGGGGCTGTGAGACTCACCACCGCGAGGAGCAGGCCGAGCAGTGCCGACCAAAACTTGATGTAATTGCGCATGAAACATCCCATATGGTCGAATGCTGATACCAATTCTAAAGCTTCCGCTTGCCCTCCAACGGCTCGATCACTTCCAGCGCCGGGTTCTTTTCTTCGAGGCGTTTGGAGTACTGGTAGGTGCAGCCACGCTCCATGCAAGCCCAGACCTTGTACTGGATGATCTCTTCGGGGTTGCAGGTCTGGGTTTTGGGTCGCGTGTACTTACTGTCCTCGTCATCGCGGCGGACGTAACCGAGTTTAAAATCACAGGCCCAGCGGTGATGCCGGTGGGTCTTTTCCTTAAACGCCGCCCCGTCCTCCGTCCGGCACAGGCAGGTCGTGGTCGCAGCGGCAGAGGCCTGCTCACTGGCAGCGCCCGCGCCAATGACCAGCACAAACAGACCCGCAATCCATGGTTTCATCGCCGCCCCCGTCAGATGTCTGGCGATGACGCTAGCATCCCTTGCCCCGTCCGGGAATACGTTATGACGACATCTGAGCCTTCGTGGTCAACACGCCGACTTCAGTCGGTTTCCCACGGCGGCGGTGGCCTCAGCTTGGCGTTCGACCGGAACCGTGCCTATAAATCGGGCAACAGCGAATCAGGGGACGCACGATGAAGGCAGTTGTTATTGGCGCTCACGGCGTTGAAATCGCAGACGTTGAAAAGCCAACACCGGGATCGCATCAGGTACTGGTGCAGGTCCGGGCCAACGCGCTGAACCGCGCTGATCTGATCATGTCCTCCGGCCACATGCACGGCTCGCGTGGCGGGCTTGGTGCTGTCCTCGGCCTCGAGTGCGCGGGCGAAGTGGCGGGGGTCGGCGCCGAAGTCACGGGCTTTCGCATCGGTGACCGCGTGATGTGCTCGGGCGGCTCCAACTTTGCCGAATATGCCGTCGCCGATATTGGCCGCGTCGCCCATATTCCCGGCAACAACATGACGTTCAATCAGGCGACGACGCTGCCCGTCGCACTCGCCACTATGCACGATGCGTTGATCACCAACGGTCGACTGAAAGCGGGCGAAACCGTATTGATCCAGGGGGCCAGCACTGGCGTCGGCCTGATGGGCATGCAGATCGCCAAGATGATGGGCGCACGCGTCGTCATCGGTTCATCGACCAACGCGGGCCGTCGCGCCCGGTTGACTGAGTTCGGGGCTGATGTCGCCATCGACTCGTCCGATCCGGGCTGGGTGGATGCCGTGATGAAGGCAACCGGCGGCAAGGGCGTTGACCTGATCGTCGATCAACTGTCGGCCAGCGTTGCCAACACCAACATGAAAGCCGCCGCCCTTAAAGGCCGCATCGTCAACGTCGGACGGCTCGGCGGCAACAAAGGCGAGTTCGACTTCGATCTGCACGCGCTGAAACGCATCGACTACATCGGCGTGACGTTCCGCACCCGTACGGTCGAAGAGGTGCGCGAGATCAACCGGCTCGTCAAACAGGACCTATGGCCAGCGGTCGAGGCGGGCAAACTCAGTTTGCCGATTGACCGGTCGTATCCATTTGCGCAGGCTGCAGACGCTTTCGCCCATATGAAAGCCAACGCCCACTTCGGCAAAATCGTGCTGACCCACTGAGGACGCTTCGATGGACACACTGCTGCCGACTGCCGCTCGTCTGGGCGCGCTGCTAAAGCAGCGCGGCGATACCATCGCGGTTGTTGAGTCGTCAGCCGGCGGCCTGATCGCGGCCAGCCTGCTGGCGGTGCCCGGTGCGTCGGCCTACTTTCTTGGCGGCGCGGTGATCTACACGGTGCCCGCCCGGCGGTCGTTCGGCATCACCGACGAGTTGATGCGGGGTCTGCGCTCTTCGAGTGAGCCGTATGCGGAACTTTTGGCGCGCACCACACGCGAGCGGCATGGCGCTGTGTGGGGGCTCGCTGAAACCGGTGCTGCTGGTCCGACCGGCAATCGCTACGGCGACCCCAGTGGGCTCTCGTGCATTGCGGTTGCGGGGGCATCGAACCGCGTTCTCACCATCGAAACCGGCAGTCCGGATCGTATCGCCAACATGCGCCGGTTCGCGCTGACGGCATTGGAAACGATGATCGTGGTGCTTGAGGGCAACGACAAAAGTTGAGCCAGCGGCCGCCGCTCTCCCCGCAAGCGGGCGGGGGGAGGGCGTTCCCACCGTTTTTCATTGGAACGTCTGGTCGAAAAGCGGTGAGGGTCGGTGGCTTGCTCCGCCGACGTATCTTACTTCGGCAGCAGTACTTTGTTGATGACGTGGATAATGCCGTTGTCAGCTTTCACGTCGGCTTTGACGACGTTGGCACCATTGACGGTGACCCCGTGCGCATTCTTTTTGACCGTCAGCGAACCGCCATTCAGCGTTGTGACTTTACTTGTGCCGGTTTTGATGTCAGCGGCACGGATCGATGTGCCACCGACGACGTGATACGTCAGGATCGATGCCAATTTCGCCTTGTTCTCTGGCTTCAGCAGGGTGGCGACGGTGCCTTTTGGCAGCTTGGCGAACGCGGCGTCGGTCGGGGCGAAGACGGTCTTGGCACCCGGTGCGGTGAGAGCACCAGCGAGACCAGCGGCCTTTGCGGCGGCGATCAGCGTCTTGAACTGGCCGGTGCTTTGCGCCACTTCGACGATGTTCTTGGCCTGAGCGGCGGGCGCGAGTGTTAGAGCCAGCGCGAGGGCGGATGCGGTGAGCGTCAGCGTGCGAGCGATCATGTGGTACTCCCTAGAAGCGTGGTCAGGCGGTATTGCCGTGTGACGTGCAGAACACGTTCACTGCACAGACAACGCCTCCACCCCGCTCCACGGATCGGAACTGCCCTCTGACAAAGTTGTGATGCGCCCGCACTGATCCAATCACGGAGGGCTTCAGCCACTCAACCGCTGCTCCATGCGCGCGGCGTACCAGTCGATGAACTGGATGACGCCGTCCTCTTGCACCTCGCTGTAGGGGCCGGGACGATAGGCGGGCGAGCGAATGCCGATCTGATTGCGCTCGACCAAGGCGGTGTCCTGCTTGTTGGTGGCGAGCCACACTTCGGTGAGTGTCTTCAGGTCGTAGTCGCGGCCTTCTTGCGCCTCGCGGCGGACCAGCCATTTCGTCGTCAGCTGCGTCTGCTCGGGTCCGAGTGGCAGCACACGGAAGCTGATCGCATGGTCAGCCGTGACGTGGTTCCAGGTCGACGGGAAATGGAACAGCAGGATGTCGCCGATATTGCCCTTCGGCAGACGATCACTGAGCGGCAGGCTGACGGCGGGCGCACCCGTCATCGTCATGGAACGGGCATCATCGAGGAACGGCATGCGCATAATGCGATACTGCCAATCATCGGCGATTTGGAACTTGCTGGGCAGGCCCGCAGCTTCGCAGCGCTTCGCCATGGCGGCGATCTCGGCGAGGTCTTTGGCGCTGCCTTTGCCAGTGTGGGTTGGTGCTTCCGGGAACGTCCGGCACAGCTCGGGGTGGGAGCCCTTGCAGTGATAGCACTCGCGGTTGTTCTCCATCACCAGCTTCCAGTTGCCGTTCTCGATAATGGTGCTCTCAAACGCGACCTTGGCATTACCAAGATCGAACGGAGCGAAGTATGGCTCGACCATGGCGCGGACGGGCGCAAAGTCTGGTGCCTGTTCGCCGACGCAAACGAAGATCATGCCACCGGCGCTGGCGATGTGCGCTGACATCAGGCCGTGCTGTTTCGGGTCGAAGCCGTCGGCCATATCACGGGCCATGGCGAGGCGACCATCAAGCTCGTATGACCACTGATGGTACGGGCAAACGAACCGGCGTTTGACGTTGCCTTTGGCTGCATCGCAGATTTTGAAACCGCGATGGCGGCAGGTGTTATGATGGCCGCGCAACGCCCCCGTGGCATCGCGCGTGATGATCAGCGCATACGCGCCCAGCTGCATCGTCACGTAATCCCCGACGTTCGGGATCTCGCACTCGTGGGCGGCGAAGATCCACTCACGATAGAAAATCTCGGCCATGTCGGCGGCAAAAATTTCCGGCGCGTTGTAGAACGCGCTGGGCAAGGAATGGCGCGGCTTGCGATGGCGTAATGCCGTCAGCAGATCAGAACGCTGCATCGTATTGCCTTTGCTCACGTGCGTAACCGCTTGTTGTCGGGATCGAACGGGCTCTCGCCAATCACCACGGCGCGGTGGTTTTTGCCGAGGATGGTGACGTCGAGTTCCTGGCCGGGTTCGCCGAGTTCGGGGGGCACCATCGCCAACGCCAGCGACTTGCCGACGCGCCAGCCGAAGCTGCCGTTGGTGGCGCGGCCGACCAGCTTGCCGTTGTGCAGGATCGGCTCGGAGCCGCGTACGTCGGAATCTGTGTCGCCGACGCCATGCACTTCCATCGTGACGAAGCGGTTGGTGAAACCCTTCTTCTGCCAGGCGACCAGCGCATCGCGACCAACGAATGGGCCTTTGTCCGGGTGAACGAAACGCTGCAGACCGGATTCGAACGCCGCGTATTCGATCGACATTTCGCGGCCAATCAGCCGGTAGCTCTTCTCCACCGACAGCGCGATCATCGCCTTGATGCCGTAGGGCTTGATATCAGCGGATTTACCGGCGTCCATCAGCTTGTCAAAAATGTAGTTCTGCATCTCGATGGGGTGGTGCAGCTCATAACCGAGTTCGCCGACGTAGTTCACCCGCAACGCCCGCACCGCCGCCGCGCCGACCGAGATCGATTGCCCGGACAGCCAAGGAAAATTGACGGTTGAGAGGTCGGTGTCAGTAAGCTTCTGCAGCACCTCGCGCGAGCGGGGACCTGCCAACACCAGCACACCGTATTGGCCGGTGACCTTGGCCAGATCAACCGAACCGTTGCGTGGGCGGGCCTTCGACAGGTAGTCCCAGTCGTGGCGTTCGAGTGCACCGGGGCCGACCAGATAGAACTGTTCCGGCCCCTCGCGGAATACTGTGAATTCAGCGCGCACGCCGCCGTTAGCTGACAGCAGATGGCACAGGCCGATGCGCCCGATCTTCTTCGGCAGCTTGTTGGCCAACAGCCCGTCGAGCCACTTTTCGGCACCCGGACCTGCCACCTCGTACTTGGCGAACGGCGTCATATCCTGCAGGCCGACGGCGTTCGTCACATGCTTGCATTCGTCGCCGACGAACTTGAAATAGTTCGAGCGCCGGAAGCTCCATTTTTCGCGCGGTGGCTTGCCATCGGCGGGTTCGGAGGGGTGGTTGTGCGCCAGCAGCACGTCGGGGTATTTTTTATCTTCTGCTATCAGCTGATAGCCAGCGGGGGCGAACCAGCCGGGCCGTTCCCAGCCATAGACCGAGCCAAACACGGCACCCAGCGCCGCCATCCGGTCATAGCACGGCGCGGTCTTCAGCGGGCGGGCGGCGACGCGTTCCTCGTCCGGATAGTGCATCGTGAAGACGTTGGCGTAGGCCTCCTCGTTTTTCTGCTTGAGGTAGCCACGCCCCGCATACGGCCCGAACCGGCGCGGATCGACGCCGAGCATGTCGATGGTGCTCTCGCCATCGACGATCCAGTTGGCGAGCTGCCAGCCCGCCCCGCCCGCCGCCGTGATGCCGAAGGTGTGGCCCTCATTGAGCCAGACGTTCTTGAGGTCCCAAGCTGGGCCGACAATCGGTGAGCCATCCGGCGCATAGGCGATGGCACCGTTGTAGACCTTCTTGATGCCGACCTCACCAAAGGCGGGCACCCGGGCAATCGCCGTTTCGATGTGTGGTGAGATGCGCTCCAGATCCTCCTGGAACAGCTCGTACTCGGAGCCTGCCGACACGCCGTCAACGTAGCAGACGGGGGCACCCGGCTCGTAGGGGCCGAGGATCAAGCCGCCGTTTTCCTCGCGCATGTACCAGCTGCTATCGGGCTCGCGTAGGACGCCCATTTCGGGGAGGCCCGCCTTCTGGCGGGCGACGATCGCCGGGTGCGCCTCGGTGACGATGTACTGGTGCTCAACCGGAATAACGGGGATGTCGAGGCCCAGCATCCGCCCGGTTTGGCGGGCAAAACTGCCGGTGGCGCAGACGATGTGTTCGGCCTGGATGTCGCCCTTGTCGGTCTTCACCAGCCACTCGCCAGTGCCGGTTCCTGGGCGGGTCTTCTCGATGCCTGTCACCGCCGTATGCCGATAGATTTCGGCCCCCATGGCGCGGGCGCCTTTGGCCAATGCCTGGGTCAGGTCGGCGGGCTGGATGTAGCCGTCCTCCGGATGCTGGATGGCACCGAGGATGCCGTCAACATTGGCAAGCGGCCAGATCTCCTTGACCTGTTTGGCGGTCAGCACGTTGACTTTGACGCCAATCGTGTCGGCGATGC
This sequence comes from Hyphomicrobiaceae bacterium, assembly GCA_043718785.1. Classification (GTDB taxonomy): domain Bacteria; phylum Pseudomonadota; class Alphaproteobacteria; order Rhizobiales; family Hyphomicrobiaceae; genus JAYSVA01. The sequence continues at coordinate 3,861 of JAYSVA010000608.1, read as the reverse complement.
CCTTGTAGTAGAGGAACTCGTCCATCCGGTCTTTGGTGCGGGCGAGCCGGATGTTCGACACCGTCTTGAAGCCGACGGACTGGCCGGTTTCGGCCTCCAGGCTATTGTAGAGCTTGACCGAATACTTGTGCAGCTGCCCCACCGAATACGACAGGTTGAACAGCGGCAGCAGCCCCGCCGCATGCCACGTCGAGCCGGAGGTCAGCTCCTTGCGCTCGACCAGCACGACATCCGACCAGCCCTTCTTGGCCAGATGGTACAGCGTCGAGACGCCAACAACGCCGCCGCCGATAACAACAACGCGGGCATGGGTTTTCATGAGAATGCTTTCGTGCTGATGAGACGACAGCGCAAACATTCATGTTTGGGCGGCTCTCGTCAATGTCCAACTAGTGCAACGAAAAGCCCCGCCACAGTGTGTGTGACGAGGCATGTTTCCTGACGTGATGACGTTTAGTTCCCTGGCAAACTATGCGCTTCCGGGAAGAACAGGTCTTTCCAGCTTGCGGGCTTGTTCTTGATCAAGCCGATTTTGTGCATGAACTCTGTCATGGCACCGACCGTCGCCGGGGACTTCGAGAACTTGAAGCCGGGCTGGGTGACGATGGCGTGAAGCTCATCCTCAGTGCTCTTCTTGTCGTTCGCGACTTCGGCATAAATCTTCACCAAGCGACGGAGATCGGCGTTCGTGTACTCCATCGCCTCTTCGAACGCGGCAACAACAATCGCGTAGACCTTGGGGTTGTCAGTGCGGAACTTCTCGGTTGAAATGAACGTCAGGATGCTGCTCTCACCACCCATGATTTCGTATGATGACGTAATGGTATTAAAGCCCGCGCGCTTTTCAACCTCATGGAACGGTGATGTCGCGAAGTGGGTGGCGATCTCGCTGTTCGGGTTCATCACGGCGGCGACTGCATCGGGGTGCGACAGTGCTACCGCCAAATGGTCGAGTTGGCCATGTTTGCCCGGACCGAAGGCCTTCTCCGCTGCAATCTGCAGATAGATCGCTTGGCTTGAGACTTTGATCGATGGAATCGCAATCCGATCCTTGTCGGTGAAGTCTTTCAGCGACTTGATGTTGGGGTTGCGCGTATTCAGAAAAATCGGACTGGCGTTAATTGATGAGATCGCCTTGACGCCGATGTTGTTGCGGGTGCGGTCCCATAGAAGCGCCGTCGATGGCAAACCCTGACTGGAGAAATGCAGATTTCCTGACAGCATGGCATCGACCATGACAGCTGGGCCTGACAACTTCGTCCAGTTGACCTTCAGTTCGGGCATACCTTTGGCGGCGGCCTGCTTCTCAATCAGCTTCAGTTTCTCCATCACCATCAGCGGTGAGAAGATGATGCCGAATTGCTGGGCCAGATTGACTTCAGCGACTTCTGCTCGCGCCGCTGTTTGCGGCACGACCAGCGCTGACACATGAGCAATCGCCCCTATCACAAGGGCGGCAAAATGGTTCTTCATAGTTTCCTCCGGGACGACGGGCTCTTTATGGCTCTTCCGACGAGCCTTGACGGCTAGCCGTAGGTTCTCATCCCAAGCTCACACCTGGGGGCATCGCGCCGACTGTCGCGCGGATTGGCTGGCGCGTCTACTATTTGCAGCTGCTCACAAACCGCCTTGCGCAGTTGGCCAATGTTGTTATGGATACTTCGTAGCAAGTGTTAACGTACGCAAGGTTACACAAAACTATTACACACCTTAAGGTTGTAAAAATTTCACAAAATTGTCTGATATTGTGCAATATGCTCACTGAATGATTTTTTCTGCACAATAAATTAGCAACGACGAACACATTATTGCGCATTTATTGTGTTTTAAAGCACGAAATCACTTCCAAATACTTCCTCAGCCGGTATATATTTCTGTCACGGTAAAATCGCAAGTGATCGGGTTTTTATCAGCGGCCGTGTAAATTTCACGGTTGAAGACAATTCGCCGCCTTTCCAGCTCCGTTACAGTTAGAGAACACTCAGCACCGGACAGCATGATGCCCGACCATAGAATTGTCGCGACAGACCGACCCGCAGTCACTGCTGGCACGTCAACCGCAAGTTACAGCGGCGGCGCACAGGCCGTGTCGTCCAACAGGCACAGCCCTGGCTTATCGGAGGCTGGCGGCGTGGCACTCAATAATGGCCAACTTCATTCGACGGCAGCGGCACGATCGATCAAGATCCTCATCATTGAGGACGACGCGTCCATGCGGGTGCTGCTACGCGGCTGCTTCGAGCATGCCGGGTTTAAGGTGGTTGAGGCAGCCAACGCCGATGAGCTCTGGGCGGCAATGGCCCAGCACCCATTTGATCTGGTCACGCTTGATGTGCGACTGCCAGGCGCCGGCGGTCTGGAGTTGGTGCAGGCCATCCGCCAGCGCAGCAATGTGCCGGTGGTGATGATTTCGGTGATTACCAATCTTATTGACCGCGTTGCAGCGCTTGAGCGGGGTGCCGATGACTTCATCGTCAAACCCTTCGATCTGATGGACCTGCTGGCCCGTGTCCGCGCCGTAGTCCGCCGCTCTGAGGGGCGGTCTGGTGCGCAACCAGGACCGGCTAATCGGCGCCGGTATGCATTTGATGGTTGGGTGTTTGACGCTGGTCGCCGCGAGTTGACGAGCACCAGGGGCGACGTCAAGAGCTTGACCGATCAAGAGTTATCGTTGCTAGAGCTGTTTGTATTGCACCCGCAACGTGAGCTATCGCGGGAAACCATTATCAACCATCTGCATGGCGCTTCGACTAGCGATACTGCGGTCAACGCCGACGCATTGAACAGTGATGGCGGTGCCGGGGACGGCGACGTGGCCTCATCTCGACTGCGCGTCGACATGCAGGTGTCACGGCTGCGCAAGAAGCTTGAACTGCCGGACAACCCCGTCAGCGTGATCAAATCCGTGCGCGGTGTCGGCTACGTTTTCGCCACCCCAGTTGAAGCGACACTGGGCTGAGTATCAGCCGCTATGCGGCGATCTCCGATGTGGTCTTTCGGCGCGTCATGACCTTGGATAAAAACGCCGTTGTCGTGGCTTGCTGAACCAAGCCAACGTCCGAGAACACGCGGTCGAGGTCGTCGATGGCGTAATGCCGAAAATAGGGCTCGTGGAAGCGCACGGGAAAGCCCTCTAACAAGCCGTCCCAACCCTCGCGGTCGCCCATCTGCAGGCTGTCGATGAACACCAGAAGGCCACCGGGTTTCAACACCCGAGCCATTTCGGCAGCGACACGGCGACGAACCACCGGCGGTAACTCGTGGAACAGGAAGACGCAGGTCACGACGTCTTGGCTGCTGTCAGCGGCTGGGATGGCTTCGGCGTTGCCAGCCAGCCACGTCGCCGCGCGCAACGGCTGCAGGTGCTGGCGGGCCTCCTCCAAGTACGCTGGTGACAGATCCAAGCCCGTCAGCCGCAAAGCCGGAAATGCCAGCCGGACCTGCCGCATCAATCGTCCAGTCCCGCACGCAACATCGAGCAGGTTCAACTGGCGCTGATCACGACCGCGCAGGAATTCGGCAATCGGGCGCAAGACTGAGCGCCGCATCAGGTTGGCCGAGCCCAGGAACAGCGTCTCCACCTGGACATCGTAGAGGCGAGCCGACTCCGGCGACAGATACCCGCCGGTCTGGAAGTGGAAGTCCTGGGTGAAGTAGTCCGGCAGGCCAGCTGCATCCGGCAGGTCCCGTACACTTGCAGCGTCGGCCGCATCGCGGCGGGCCAGGGTTTGCGGCAAGTCTGCTAGCATCGCCCGCAGGCGCGCAAAATGATCGCTGGTGGAACCGGCATCATCGACCATCGGCGGATACAGGCCATCGCGCACGGCCTCGGCGTCCTGCAACGCTAACCGGCCGATTTCA
>JAYSVA010000607.1:0-11624 GCA_043718785.1 Hyphomicrobiaceae bacterium | reverse complement strand
TCGTAGCAGATGGCGATGCCGATCCGTCCGAGTGCCGTCTCGAACACCCGCACCGCCGTGCCGGGACGGACGCCCCAGGACACCTCAAACGGCGTCATAATCAGCTTGTCCTGGACGCCGACGCTGCCTTCCGGCGTGATCAGACGGGCGCTGTTGACGATGCCGTCGCTGGCGTCGCGGTCGTTGGCAAAGCGCGGACCGCTGGCTGCTAGAATGTGAACGTTGAATTGCGCCGCGAGGCTCACGTGCGCGGCGTCGATCTCCGGCATCAGCTCGGCAACTGCCGTTAGGTTGGCCTGCAAATCGCCCGCGATTTTCGCCCCCCGGATCGCCGCCAGCTCAATCGCGCCGTACTCGGGGAACACCAGCAGTTGCGCGCCGGTTGCAGCGCCTTCAGTCACCCACGCGGCCAGTTTCGCCTGCCACACCGCAAACGTTGCCGGTTGGTCGATGGGATACTGAGCGGCGGCCACGCGCAAGCTATCGGGGGGGCTTGTCACATCAAACATCCTTTGCAGCAGGTACCGTCATCACTTCGAGGCGATTGCCGTCGGGGTCGCGAATGAAGGCGGCGTAGTACAGGACTTGCGTGGCTTGGCGCAGGCCGGGCGGGCCGTCGTCTGTGCCGCCGTTGGCCAGGGCCCGGGCATGAAACGCGTCGACGGCTTCCACTGAGCGGGCGCGCAGGCAGATGTGGGAACCAGTGTCAGGAGCAATTGCCGCCATCGCTGGTCGGGCGTTGAGCCACAGCTCCGGATACTTCGTGCCGAACGCCACGCGGGTCGGATGCTCTGCCTGCCGCGTGTAGCCGAGCGGCTCCAAGATCAGCTGATAGAACCGAGCGCTAACGTCCAAGTTCCGCACGGCAATGGAGACATGATCGATCATGTGTGGCCGAACCTACAGTGCTTTTGCCCAGAACTGCATCGGATGCTCGGTTGACGCGCTGTCGCCGAGATCCTGCCAGCTGTATTGGCCGATCAGTCCGGCCACCGGCGCGTAGCCGCGTTTACGCCAGAACGCATCGAGCGGCACGTAGTCTGCGGGCCGCGCTGGGTGATCATCAGGCCGGACGACGCCGCAGAAGGCGCTGTGGGTGTAGTGCCCGGCGGGGCCGGTGCAGGCGCGCGCCTGTGTCTCGCGGTGCTCGAAGAAGGCGTGGCCGATGCCGCGTCCGCGATAGGCGGGCAGCAGTACGGATTCGCCGCAGTAGAACACGCGGTCAGGATCGAAGCCGTGGGCTGTGAATTCCGGCGCGAACTTCGCGGTGTGCTCTTTCAGCGGTGAGGCGGTGGCGACGCCGATAATGGCGTCACCGTCGCGGGCGGCGACCACAACGGCATCCTTGGCGGCGGCGAAGCGCTGCAGATAGCCCTGCTCATAGTCGAGCGTGCCCTCGTACAGATACGGCCAGGCGCGGAAGACTTCGATCCGCAACCGGGCCAGTGCTGGCAACGCCTCGATCAGCGCCGCACCGGTCAGCGGTTCGACCGTCACGCCTCCGAGTGGCGCGCTCATACCGATACCTGCATGATCCAGTCGGTGAGGTTGTAGTAGGTGGTGATGCGGGCAATCTCCGGACCTTGCGTGCCCTGCTTGATGGCAAAGAACGTGCCCGCAGGCAGCTTGTAAATCTGGCCTTTGGCCTCCGGCAGCCCGGTTTCCGTCACCAGATATGAGCCGGTGACGTTGAACTCGGCGCTAGCCCGTTTGCCATCCGGCGACACCAAAATGGTAATGCCGTCCAGCTGTTCCTTGTAGTGATGCGACATCCGGCCGTTGAACGCCCGGAAGCGCTCGCGGCCCATGCGGCGTTCGCCTTGGTTGGTGTCGTGCGCTAGATCCTCGGCTACCATCGCCGTCATGGCCTCGGTGTCGGCCTTGTTGAACGCGGCATAATAGGCTTGCAGCAGTGCCAGCGTCGAAGCGGCAGAAACGGTTTTGTCGGACATGGTGAAACCTCGGAAGTGAGTGGATTAAGCTTTGTGGTTGCCGAAGGCAGCCTTTAGCGCGCTGATGCAGAGCGCGACAGATAGCAACACGTTCCAACCAGCGAACGAGAAGCCCAGGAAGCGACCCATCGCCTGATCGCAGCGCACCACCGGCGCTTTGCTGATGGTGGCCAACACGCCGCCAGATTTTGACAGCGGCGTATTGGTGGCGGCGCAGGTGTCTGGCCCCGGCCAGAACTGCCATTCGGCACCGGCGTGATAGGTACCAAGCGCGGCGTTGGCCAGGAACGCGAACGATACGAGCAGGAACAGCAGCCCAGCATCGCGGTTCTTGCCAGCCGAGAGCAGCACCAGCGCCAGGAACAGCAGCGGAATGCCCGCATAGTAGGCGTAGCGCTGTTGCAGGCAGAGCGGGCACGGGGCGAAGCCGCCAATGAGCTCGAAGCCAAGCGCGGTGACGATGCCCGCAGCGGCCGCCCACAAGGTCAGTGACCCCCAGCGGTAGGCGGCGGTTTTGTTGACGGCAGGAGAAGCAATGACCATGGACGACCCGCGGCGGTTATGAGGATGAACCCGCCATCCTCTAATACCAGTGAGCCAAATGGACAACTCTTTCGGGTTTTTCTCCTCCTCCCCCTTGAGGGGGGAGGACAGCACGGCTCGATTTTTGTACTTCGCAAAAATCGACCTTGCCGTGCGAGGTGGGGGTGACTTCAGGCCACTTGCCCTTGCCGCACGGAGACCACCCCCACCTCACGACGGCATTGCTGCGCAATGCCATCGTTGTCCTCCCCCCTCCAGGGGGAGGAGGCGAAAACCGATAGGACTGAAAGGCTCGACAAAGGGTTGCCGGATGGGCTCGACGGGATAACTGGCGCCGCTGAAAAACGCGAGTTACCGGCGCATTAAATTAGATATTTAACGGCCACGAACCCGCTGACCCCCAACACCACCAAAACCGTGGTCACCAGTGTCAACCGCTTTTCGATGAACGTGCGGATCGGCTCGCCGAACCAATATAGCAGCCCTGCGACTAAGTAGAAGCGCATGGCCCGGGCAATGATGCTGGCCCCGATGAACGCGAGCAGGTTCATCTGCGTCGCACCAGCTGTAATGGTCAGCAGTTTGTAGGGGATCGGCGTCATCCCTTTGATGATCAGAATCCAGACGCCGTACTCGTTGAACGTCTTGGCGAATTCGGCAAATTTGTCGAGCTTGCCATAGAATCTGAGCACCGGCTGGCCGACGCTTTCGAGCAGGTAATAGCCGATGGCATAGCCCAGCACCCCGCCCAGCACCGATCCGACGGTGGCGATGGTGGCAAAGCGCCAAGCTTTTTGGCGGTGAGCCAGCACCATCGGCACGAGCATCACATCTGGCGGGATGGGGAAGAACGAGCTTTCGACAAACGAAACCCAAAACAGGGCCGTGCCCGCTTTCGCGCGCGCCGCCTGCACCATCATCCAATCGTAGATTTTTCTGATCATCGCGGCACTATGCTGATCAGGCGCTGCGCGTCTATTACTGCGCTGCCACACTGGTAATAATTCTGCATTGCCCGCGACCACAGAACCATTTGACAAGCGGCTATCAGCGCATTAGGCAACCCTCACTGCCCGGATGGCGGAATTGGTAGACGCACTAGCTTCAGGTGCTAGCGCTCACAAGGCGTGGAGGTTCGAGTCCTCTTCCGGGCACCATTTTTTCTCAGATCTACCAGCTGAGAGCACCAATCATGACAGGCCAACTATGACCGCCCCCCGCATCGAACTGCACAAGGGCGATCTGCCTGCAGACGTCACCTTCAAAAAATCCGTTGCCATCGATAGCGAAACGCTCGGTCTGAAGCCGCATCGTGACCGGTTGTGCCTGGTGCAGCTGTCCGGTGGCGACAATGTCGCGCATCTCGTGCAATTCAAGCCGGGTGAGTATGACGCGCCGAACCTGCAGGCGCTGCTGGTCAACCCCGAAGTGACCAAGATCTTTCATTTCGGCCGGTTCGATATGGCGGTATTCGCCCGCTACCTCGAAGTGGTGACGCAGCCGATCTACTGCACCAAGATCGCTTCCAAACTGGCCCGCACCTACACCGATCGCCACGGCCTCAAGGATCTGGTCGGCGAATTGCTCGGCGTGGAGCTGTCAAAGCAGCAGCAGAGCTCAGACTGGGGTGCGAAAGAACTGACCCAGCAACAGCTAGCTTATGCTGCCTCCGATGTGCTGCATCTGCATGCCCTGAAGCGCAAGCTCGACATGATGCTGAAGCGCGAAGGCCGCGAACTCGTGGCCGAAGCCTGCTTCAACTTCCTCGGCACCCGCGCCGTCCTCGACCTCGACGGCTTCGACGATACGGATATTTTCTCGCACTAAATTTGCGGATCAACGTCTGCGTTTGCTGTGCCAAGATCGCTGAAATTTGTGATGTTGACGCGGCCGTCTGGGAAGGTGGCCGTAATCTCCAATGAACCGCCGAGCGCTTCGATGTATCGGCGTAAATTGCTGACATACATGTCAGCACGTTTTTCTAACTTGGCTACGGCCGGCTGATTGACTTTGAGAATTTGGGCGATGTCTTTTTGTGACCTCGCCAGTGCTTGCCGCACCTCCGCAAGCGCCATCTCGCTTTTGAGGACTGTTACGCGCTCAGTGATTCGTGCTTGTCGTTTGGCGGGCAATCCAGCTGTCAGTTCTTTGAATGAGTGATGTCCGGTCATGGAAGCAGGCCCTCACACTACCATTCCATATCGGTGGAACAGTATGTTGAACATTCCAACTGGGAAGTTACCTAGCGACTCGTCCCGCCATCGCTGCTGGGTCGGATCTCAACTACGCGTGGGTCACCAGTAATCGCTGCGCGCTGGGCGTCAGCTTCGGCCTTAGCGGTGTCTGCCCGGGTATGGGCCGCGTGGCGGCGCATGCTGAACGGGATCATCGCTAGATAGCCCACCGTGACTGCCAGCAGCATCGAGTGCGGGTAGGTGACCAGCAGCGCCACCGCCAAGGCCACGGCGACGAGGATCGGCATCACCCATTCCCGCTTGATCCGCTCACCCAGCAGCTTGCCGGAGAACGTCGGAATGGTGGATACCAGCAGGAACGCCATCACCAAGGTGTAAAACGCGATGGTCATCGGGTAGTCACGCATGTCGAAGATGCCGGCCCCTTGCAGGTAGATCGGCATCATCACGGTGATCGATCCGGCGGGTGCCGGCATGCCGGTGAAGTAGTTGCCCTGCCATTTTGGCTTTTCAACATCCAGCATCGAGTTGAAGCGGGCCAGTCGCAGGCTCATGCCAGCGGCAAATACCAGCACGCAAATCCAGCCGAAGCCTTTGATGCCGCCAAGGCCCCAGGTGTAGAGCAGCAGCGCCGGCGCGACGCCGAAGTTGACGAAATCCGCGAGGCTGTCGAGTTCAGCGCCAAACCGGGACTGTGCCTTGAGGAAGCGTGCCGCACGACCATCAACGCCGTCGAGCAAGCCTGCCAATACGATCAGCGCCAGCGATAGATCCCAGCGGCTTTCCAGCGCCATGCGGATAGCCGTCAAGCCCGCGCACAGGCTGAGCAGCGTGAAGAAGTTCGGGATCAGCATCCGGATCGGAACTTGGCGGCGCTGAAACAGGCGTCCCCCGCGGCGGCGACGCTTGCCGTCCTCACGTTCAGTCGATTGCGGGTTCGGTTCAACGGGTTCCATGCAAGTGCTCCCACTCGTTCAAGTGTGTCGTTCAAATTTATAGATGATCCTTAGCCTAGTTCAGTCGGCGATGCGAGAACCGGCTGTCCGGCGACGCGCTCGATCAACAGCAGTTCCGGCCCCGGGCGCACAGTGTTGATCCAGCCAAACCGGGCCGCCGTGAAGCTACCGGGCAGGCCTTCAGCCCAGGATCGAACCGTTGACGCTTCATCGCTGCCACCCGTATGCCCGGGATACACCACCAACGTGATCTGGCCGCCAACGGCGAGCCAGTCGAGCGCGTGGTGCAACGCCGCCAGTGTTGTTTCCGCGCGCGTGATGACCGCTTTGTCGCCACCCGGCAGAAAGCCGAGGTTGAACATCACAGCCGCCAACCGGCCCTTGGCTTCAGCAGGCAGGTGCTCGGCCATCAGTTCGTGCCCCGCATGAAATAGCGTCACCTGGGGCAGTCCCGCAACGCGTCGGCGGGTTTCCGCTAAGGCGGCGGCTTGCACGTCGAACCCGAACACGCGGCCAGACGGACCGACCATCTGCGCCAACCACAGCGTGTCGTGGCCATTGCCGACGGTCGCATCGACCACCCAGTCACCAGGTTTCAGGGTGTCCCGCAACAGCACGTGCGCCATGTCGATCGCCCGCAACATCAGCCATATGTCCCGACGTTCAGGGCCTCTGGTATCGGCGTGCCGCGCACCAGAAAATCCGTCAAGCAGCGGGCATACCACGGCGCGTGCAACGAGCCTTTTGAGCCGAGGCCGTTGAAGTATCCCAGCCGCTGGTGCTGTGGATGCAACCCGATGATCGCCTTGCTCAGATGGATGATCGGCCGCACCGCCGCTTTGTGGTCGATCACGGTGTACGGCACCCGCAGGAACGCCTGCAGCTTACGCTCAATCGTGGCCCGCGCCGTCACCGACGGCTCGTTGTCCAGCGCCGTCCAATCATACGTCGATCCGACCCGGAAGACGTCAGGCTCTGTGGTTGGTGCCACCCACAGATCGCGGTGCAGTGATTGGGCTGGCATCGGTCGATGGAAACGCACCGTCAGAATGTCACCCTTCGCCGCATTGAACGGCACATGCGCGAAGTGCGGGTTGCGTTTCGCCGCATACCCCTCGCACGAGATCAACCGCCGGGTCCGGTGCTCGGCAACAACGACATGGTCATCGCCGAACGTCACATCGCGCTGCCAATCCAGCGACAACGGCCGGTAGCTGCCCGCCGCCGCGAACGCCGTGCGCGAGGCGGACAGATACGCGACCACGTCAAGCTGTGCAGCGTGCATGGTGAAGCCGCCGCAGCTGCTATCGCCGATGTCGAGCGACAGTAACGGGTTTGGCTGCGGATCCAGCAAGTGCGCCTGATACCCTGGCTGCAGCTGACGTTTCGTCCACGTCAGCTGCTCCGCGTCCGAGCTGAATAACCGCAACGCCGTGCGGGTATAGTAGAAGCGGCTGCCGGTGCGCTGCTCGATGTCACGATAGAAGTCTTGGGCGACGGGTAGGAACTCATCGTTCCGCCAGCTCAGTGCCATCCGCTGCCCGGTAATCGGCGTGATCAGCCCAGCGGCAATCTTTGAGGATGTCACCGGTTCTTCGGCGTCGATCACCAGCACGCGCTGGCCTGCCAGCATCAGCTGCCAAGCCAACGTTGTTCCCGCCAAACCTTGGCCGACGATGATGGCATCCCAAATCGCGTTGTTGCTCAAGTTATCGGCCTTGCTCGGGGATCGTCGTATCACCGGCACCGATGGCCAGCTGCATGATCACTTGGTCGAGCCAGCGGCCGTGCTTGAAACCGACGCTGCGCACCGTGCCCGAATGCGTGAAGCCGAGCGCGGCATGCAGCCCAATCGACCCGTGGCTCAGGCTGTCACCGATCACGGCGACGATCTGGCGGCAGCCGCGCTTGTCTGCCTCATCAATCAGCGCCTGCAGCAGCAAGCGCCCGGTGCCGGTGCGCTGGGCTTCCGGCGCAACATAAATCGAGTTCTCGACGCTCCATTGGTACGCCGCCCGTGGCCGGTACGCGCCGAGATAGCCATAGCCGAGCACCTGACCGTCGCGCTCAGCCACCAGATACGGAAACCCTGATTCAAGGATCGCCTGCATCCGCTTCAGCATTTCGGCTTGGTCCGGTGCCTCCAGCTCAAAGCTCGCGGTACCCGTCAGCACCGCCGGACGATAGATCGCCGTGATCGCTGGAATGTCGGAGAGGCGGGCGGGGCGTGTTGTCGGCATGAGGAGGTCCAAAAATGTCGACGCCGTAGGTTGGGTCAAGCTTTTCGCGCGACCCAACATCTTTGATCGCCACCCGTGGAATGTTGGGTCGCGCAAGGGGGCTTGACCCAACCTACAAGGCACGATCGGACTAAAGCCCATGCCCTTCAACGTCCTTTTTCAGCTCGTCGAAGGCGGTTTGGGCGCTGGGCCAGAACGGGTGGATGGAGATCAGCTTCCGATAGGCGGCGAGAGCGGCTTTCTTGTCGCCGAAGTCCTTCATGATTTGGGCGAATCCGTCGATGGCCTTGAAGTGGTTCGGGTCGATGGCCATTACCCGGCGCAAGTCGCCAAGGGCGCGCTCACGGTCGCCGAGGGTGTAGAATACGTAGGCGCGGCGGTTGAAGCCCTCGGCATAGTCGGGCGCGATGTTGACCACCGCATCCAGCAGGTTCAACGCCAAATCCGGCCGCTCGTGCGAGGCCGCGTGCAGCGCCCGCTCCATCAGCGCCAACACGGTATCGCTGCCGGGCGACAGCCAGATCCGCTCAATCGCCTCAACGAAAGGCGCTGCGGCCTGCTCGTCTGCAGCGGTGGCCAGATGCGCGTACAGGTCGCGTAGCAGCTTCGCCCGCTCAATCGGCGCGTCCGGAATAACCGCGCCAAGCGCCCGTTTGATCGGCTTCTTCGCCGGTGTCTCGATGATGCCGCCCGGACCTTTGTGATCCAGCGACTCGCCATCAGCGAGTTTGTCCTTCGGCGGCTCCGCCGGCTTTTTGCCCGGCGTTTCGGAGCGCTTGCCGTTATCCGGCGCACCATTCTTGTTTGGCGGCTTGGTGTTCGGCTGCTCGCCGGGCGGCGGCAGCACGAACTCGCGCTGGCGCGGCGGCAAGCGGTCGGTATCGGGCTGTACTTTTGGCGCTGGTCTTTGCTCTTCCCGCAGTTGCGCGGCAACAGGCGATGCCGCTGCAAACAGGGCGCAGGCCGCAAGGACACTCAAGGAACGGGGAGACAACAGGAGGGAGTTACGCATAGCCCGCAACATAAACGGCGCGGCACCTGTCGTCCAGGGGCCACGCCGATTAAGTTCAGGTAATCCAGGCAACCGAAACAGGCCGCTTTAGCCCTGGCGCGCTTTGAAGCGGCGCTGGGTTTTGTTGATCACGTACAGGCGGCCACGACGACGGACAACCTTGCAATCGCGATGGCGCGTGCGCAGCGATTTGATGGAATTCTTCACTTTCATGGCACGCCCGTATTCTAGTGTGTGACTCTAGTTCGTATCTGTAAAGCCCAAGCCAAGGCGCAAACAGCGCATTAGCCGGAACTAAGTGGAAAGTGGTGGGCGCGACAGGGATCGAACCTGTGACCCCTACCATGTCAAGGTAGTGCTCTACCGCTGAGCTACGCGCCCCAGAAGGGTGAGCGGTATGTGTACTAATGCCGGGCCAACGTCAAGCGACTAGATTCGCAAAATCGCCAGCCCCGCTGTATCGCGGCAATTAGGCCGCCAGCAGCCGGTCAACTTCCCGCACCAGATCCTTCAAATGGAACGGTTTGGATAGCACCCGCGCATCTTTCGGCGCGGCGGTATCGTTGTTCAGCGTTACGGCGGCAAACCCCGTGATGAACATGATCTTCAGCGTCGGGTCGATCTCGCTCGCCCGTCGCGCCAGCTCAATGCCATCCATGCGCGGCATGACGATGTCGGTCAGCAGCAGTGTAAACGGCTCGTCCAGCAGCCGGTCGAGAGCATCTTTGCCGTTATCGAAAGCGATGACCTGATGGCCCGCCCGCGACAGTGCACGCTCAAGAAACCCACGCATTGAGTCGTCATCCTCAGCCAGGAGAATGCGATATTGTGGGCGGATTGATGGTTCGATGGTCATCGGAGCTTTTCTATGCAGAGAAGGATCGCGGCGGATCAATTGTAGCTGACATGGGAGCGGAGATTAAAGGCACGATGTTGTGCAGTACTAGCGAAATCTGACGCTAATTTGGTAAACGCGCCGTGAACTCAGGGATAATTATTTTTCGCGGGAGAGCGGATTCACAACGGATCACCTTTCCTATTGTTGCTCGCTGATGCTCTGGCCTGCATGTTTTATGCCGACAGCGATGACCTTTCGCTTCTCGCACAAACCTATCCTCCCGCTTTCCCGGAATCCGTTTCGAGCGAAGCTCGATCCGGATGTCCGGGATCTTTACGTCGGAATGTTTTGCGAGATTTAGCCCCTCGGTAACCGGGAAAGACCTCGGAATCAGAACAGCGCGAGCGCTGATCTGATTCCGGGGAGGCGGGAAACTTCAAGAGCGTCGCTTAGTTCGACTGGTTCACACCTCGTCCTCTGAAACCGCCTCTGACCATGGGTTTTCCGGCTCGGTCGCACCCTCATTCACGGAGCCAGAGCGGGCAACGGCGCTGGCAATCGTGTACGGGTTGGTCGACACGACCGGCTCGGCCGATACACAGTCAAACCCGGCCTCCAGCGTATCCAGCATCGTTTTGGGCATGCGCCGGTCGGTGACGATGCGGGTGGCGTTCGGCACATCGATGCGCGGCTGGTGAAACGCGGTGTCGAGGTCCATGCCAAAATCCGCCGACAAGCCCAGCAACTGGAACACCGCCGGCAGGATTTTCCGCCCACCGCAGCCGCCCAGGCCCATCGTGCGGCCATTACCAGTCATGATTGCCGGCGCATAGTTGGCGAGTACGCGAGCATCCGGCGCAATGGCGTTCGGCCCGCCCGGCACCGGATTGAACCAGTTGATGCCATTGTTCATCATGATCCCTGACCCCGGCAGCACAATCCGCGCACCGAACAGCGACAGCAGCGTCTGCGTTAGCGTCACGATGTTGCCGTCGCGGTCGATCACCGCCAGATGCGTGGTGGACGTCGGCGCGGTGCGCTCGCCGTTGTCGCCCATGTGCTCCAGCCGCCACGCCCAAGCCTGCTGCAGCGCCGCCGCGTAGGCCGCAAACGTCGCGCCATCCGGTGCTTTGGCAGGCGACTTGTCAGATTTTTGGCGGTGCTGGTTAAGGTGGCTGAAGGCATGCGCCAGCGTCGGCCCGCCGTTCAGCTCCGGCAGCACGTGAATGATGCGGCCCTGGTAGGCTATCTCCAGCGGCGTCACCAGCCGCGGTGCCACCGCCGCCAAGTCAGCCTCAGTGAGATAGCCGCCCATGGCCTGCACGTCGCTCGCAATGCTGCGCGCCAGTGGGCCATGGTACAGCGCCTTCGCCCCCTCTGCCGCCAGTAGCTTCAGGCTGGCGGCCAGCGCTGGCATTGGTAGATGCGACACGGTTATCGGCGCGGCGGCAGGCTGTGGCACCGGCGGCGCGCCACCCGGCAGGAAACGCGCCCGCGTACCAGGGTCCTTGTTCAGGTCAGCGAAGGCTCCGGCGATCATTAGCGTTGTGTGCCAATCCACCACCGGCCCCTGCTCGGCCAATGCGATAGCGGGAGCCATCAGGTCCGCCCACTTGGCGCGGCCAAATGTGCGGTGCAGCAGGTCCAGGCCCGCCGGTTCGGTCGGCGCAACCGTCGCCTTGGCCCCGACGGTATTGCGGTTCTCCTTCACCAGCGGCCAGCCGAACAGGTCGCCATCCGCCCCGGGCAGCAGCGGGAAATCCTCGGGCTTCAGGCCCTTCGGCGAACGGCCACCGAAATCAACGCCGGTCACCTTGTCCGCCTTGGCATCGTACACCAGCGCCGCCCCGACGCCGCCGATGCCGCTCATCCACGGCTCCAGAATGCC
>JAYSVA010000606.1:0-4897 GCA_043718785.1 Hyphomicrobiaceae bacterium | reverse complement strand
AATCCTCAAGACTGGCACTTCCCATTCCGTTACCGCCTGCTATCATCCACTCCCACGCTGGCCGTCTCGCCACTGGCTGGCGCGTAGCGCCTTCGTTCTCTGGCCCGAGGCTTCCGGTCCAGTGCTCAATCTTGCACGTCCGCAGCTGGGACATCAACTGCCGTCTTCGAAAGATGTCTTCGAAAGAGCGTTTCGCTGGCTCTCGCCGCGCGTCGATATGTCGACACGTCCACCCGTCTACGAGTGCCGCAGTTTGGCGCGGCCCTTCTTCACCAGCAGGTCGTCGATGGCTTCGTCGAGTAAAGCCTGCAATGTCGTGTCTTCTTCGGCCATCACGTGTTTCAGGGCGCGAAGGGTGGCGTCGGGAAAGTGACCGGCGATCTGGCGGGTGTTGGCACGGGCTCCTGTCTTTTTCGGGTGGCGGGTTTTGGTCGGCGCTGCGTCGTGTTGAGTGATCGGAACAGCGACAGGCCGCGAGGGCGGCTGCATGGCGGCCATCAGGCTGATGGCGTCGGGTTTTGGTTGGGCTTTCATGGCGGCGTTTTTCATGCAGCTGATTTTCTGCAGGCAGTCGGCATGTCGAGCCGTCGACACGTGTACGTGTAGAGTTGTCGGACTTCGGCGGCGGCTTTGCCGTCGGGCTCAAGTTCCTGCACGGATAATCCGTGTTTCTGCGCGCGCGGGTAGGCGACGTAGTGGTGCATGAGCACGGGGCAGATTTCGTGGTGCAGTTCGGCCATGCGGGTCATGGTGGCGGTGAGTTCGACGCCGTGTTGGGCGGGGCACAAGGTCAGCACGATGGCATAGGGCTTGTCTAAAGCGCGTGCCTGTTCAATGGTTTCCAGCATGGAGCGCAGATCGAACGCGGCCGGCTTGGTCGGGATCAACACGAAATCGGCGAGGCGGATGGCGGCCGACGCCGTGTCTTTGGAAACGGCGGGCGTGTCGATGATGGCGAGGTCGCAACCGGCACTTTCCAGTGCCTTGATGCGGCTCGGCAGCAGGGCCGGGAATACCGAACTGATGGCGATGTCGCCTATGCCGCGCGCGTCGCCCCAGAAGCACGACGTGGCCTGCGGATCGGTGTCGAGGACGGCGACGGCCAATCCGGCGCGGTGCGCGGCGTGGGCCAATTCGGTCGCCGTCGTGGTTTTGGCGACGCCGCCTTTCTGTGACGCGATGACGAGTGTTTTCATGAACCTCCGTTTCTGTGTCGACTATTTCACACGTCGACATGTTATACTAAGAGCAGCATGCCGAACCGCTTTCGAGCCGTGCAAGCGAATTCTCTCTGAGATTCGCATGAACTACTTATCTCCTCCGAATTTTCCAAATCCGCTGGAGTTAAAACTGTTAATAATGGTTAGATAAGTTACGGGAAAGGTTTTGCAGCGCATCCCGTTGGAACTATTGCGCAATTTTTAGGGCGCGGTCGGCGAAAGACCGAAATCTGGTCGCCAAAGGTACGAAGCTCGGTCGCCAAAAGACCGAATTATGGTCGGCGAATGACCGAAAGTGGTTTTGCGCCATCTGGTCGCCAAAAGACCGAAACGGTCGGCAATAGAACGAATCATTTGGCGAATTGTGGCAAGCCAAGTTAGGCTTTGCGCCGTGACTGCTGCTTTACTCCCTGAACGCCATCCGGTGCGTGACTTCTTTATCGAGCTTGATGCGCTCGACGTGGCCCCACGTTCGGACATGGCCTCGATGGCGCATCCGATCTTCTCGCTGGCAACGCACCCGGATATGCGGACGCTACGCTATACCAGCGGCGACACGTTCGTCGAAATCCAACCATCGGCGAAAGGGCTGGCGACCATTTTCGACAAGGACGTTCTGATCTTCTGCATCAGCCAGCTGATGGACCGGCGCAACCGTGGCGAGAGCATCGGGCCGGTCGTGCGGATCACGACGCACGATCTGCTGGTGTCAACCAATCGGCAGACCGGCGGCATCACCTATAAGCGGCTGGAGCATGTGCTGGACCGGCTGGCGGGTACGCGTATTAAAACCAACATCACCACGGGTGATGAAGTTTCGACGCAGAATTTCGGGCTGATCGAATGGTACGATTATAACCGCAAGGGCAGCGGGTTTACGGAACGGCTGCGCTACCTCGATATCAAGCTGTCGGACTGGTTGTTCCGCGCCGTGACCACGGCCGAAGTGCTGCCGATCAGCCGCGAGTATTTCCGGCTGCGGCGGCCGATTGACCGCAGGCTGTACGAGCTGGCGCGCAAGCATTGCGGGCGGCAACCGTTGTGGCGGATCGGTGCAGCCAATCTGCAAAGGAAGTGCGGCTCGAAACAGGCCGGCAAACATTTCGCGGCGCATCTGCGCGGCCTGGTCCGCAGCGATCACCTGCCGGATTACAGCGTCACGTTCGACGGCACCAACGTCGTGTTTGCGCGCCGGGGGGATGCTGCTGCGGTAGCGCCCGGGCCAGTCGCGCCAACACCTGATTTGTCGCGTGAGCGGAAAATCCGGATTTCGCCGCAGGCGTTCGAGCGGATGTGTGAGGTCGCGCCCCGCTGGGACAAGCACATGCTCGAAAGCCAGTACGCCGAATGGGCGAAGTCCAAGGACCCCGCACGCAACGAAGACGCGCGCTTCTTCGGCTGGCTGAAGAGCTACACTAAGGGCAAGGCGGCACCTTAGGTTTAGTCAGGTTCCGCCATGTTAGTGTTCCGGCATGTTAGTGTTTCGCTATGTGTTTCGCCATGTGTTTCGCCATGTGTTTCGCCATTGACACGAGGGGCATTCACAGCCGACGCTGCGCGTCGGTCGGGCAATGCTTAGACATCGATCGTGATTTGCACGACGCGGATATCGACGAGATCAGCGTAGTCGCCCCAAGCTGCACGAGCAGCGTCAAGGTCAGCTGCTGCTGCGGCCTCGGTGTCATAGGTTTCACCGACGCCGTCGCAACGGGCTTCGTCGCGCCACTGACGGGCGCGGTGCGAAAACAGTTGGCGGTCATGGTTTTTCGGTGACGCGGCAATCTGATAGATCGTGGTCATGGTTGCGAATTCCTTTCAGCTTCGGGCCGTCGCGTCGCGGCGTAGCGCGCCTCCGGCACGACGACCGCCCCTCGCTTGCCGACGGGGGCGGCAGCGCGGCGGGCGGGGACTAATCCGCAGAGCACGGTCAACTGTCGCCCTTGATTTTTACGCGGGCGCCAGCGGCGGCAAGTTCGTGCGCGAACAGTTCCAGTGCGAACGCCTCGATTTCGGTTGTTGGCGCGGGCAACACGAGCGGGTCGGGCATGGCGCATGCACGTTCCATCTGTTGGTGCAGCGCCGTGGTGTACTCGACGATGACGGCGGCGATTTTGGCAGCCAGCGGATTGCTCATGTCGGGGTCGGTGATAGCGGCCATCAGTTCGGCGCGGGTTGGCACTTTGCTCATGACGCGGCCGTCGCGCGAAGTATGGCTGTGAATGCATTTGCCGTGCGCGCAACAACCGGCTCGTTGTTCACGACCGACAACGCGACCAGGAAGCAGACGGTGCGGTCGGTGTCGGACAGGTCGGCGTCATGGCACAGCCTGAGGGCGAGGTCGTGATCGAGGCGGGTGGGCGTAAGGAGCATCGGCATGCGTGAAAGTGTTGGTTGTCGAAAGTCTTGCAAATAGTGCGCATTTTCAGGCAGTTTGCGGAAATGCTTTCTGCTTGCGCGCACACATAATTCTGTATACAGTATTTATATTATGCAAGCAAGCCATGCCTCTGTTTCAAAGGCCCGCTTCGTCGCGGTGCTTCTTACGGCAGCCAGTCCAGTGATTGGCTCGTTCGGCGTTTCCGCCCAACAAATGGCCAGTGGTCCAGATACATCCAAATGTGAACTGATCAAGGATCGCGGCCAACAGGTCGAATGCCTCGATGCCAGCATCGCCAATTCCAAAGCACGGATCAAAGCGGCGAGCGGACAAATATCGACCGCTACGAAAAGCATTGCCGTCAGCGAGGCTGTCACTTCGACAGCAAGCAAAGAGATTACCTGCAACGACGAACTGATGGTCGTTGCCAAAGACCCGGCCAAACAAGCAAAGGGCCGGGACATTCTTGTCGCGTCCGGCAAAGGCGTCGCGCAATACGGCGCGTGCAACCTTCTGCAACAATTGAAAATCAACTGAAAACTATCCTGGCTTTGGTCCAGCCGCCGGTTTCGGCGGCGGTGCTGCTGACGCTGTCTGCACGGCAGGCGCGGGAGCGGCCGGAACGTCCTTGACAGGCATGGCCGCCGCAGTCGCTGCGGGAGCTGCCGGTGCCGGAACGGCAGGTGCGGTTCCCGCAGCGACTTGCGTCGATGGTGAGGGGACGGATTGTGCAGCGATTACCGTTGGCGTGGCCGCATCTTGTCCAGACGCGGACGGGGGCGAAGCCGTTAACGCGACCACTTGAGCTGGACCCGTAGCCGATGATGTCGTAGGCGCTGATGTCGTCGCAACTCCAGCAGCTGCTGCTGGAGCCGTGGTGTCAGAGCTTGACGCGTCTGGTCTTGCGGAATTTGCAGCGGGCGCTTCCTGAGGCCCAGTGACCGGCAGTGTGACTGGCGCTGGAACCAGCGCGGTGGACGGCATAGCGGCAGCAACTGGCGTTGTGGGTTGTGCGGACAATGCCGGGTTCGGCAACATGGCTGTTGCAGCACCCGCCGCATTTGGTAATGGTGCCGGTACCGTTGGCGGAGCGCCTGATCCGGCGGTTGGTATCGATGGCAAGCCGAACATCGTGTCTGACGCGGTTGCTTTTTGCGCGGCAGCGCTACGCATTGCCGCAGCCGTTGTTTCCGCCTGCACCGCTTGCGTTTTCGCCAATTCAGCTTTGGCTTCTATCTCAGTCATGGTCGCACGGAACCGTTTCTCGACTTTCGCCTTATCTTCGTAGCTCTGCACTTTC
>JAYSVA010000605.1:0-11637 GCA_043718785.1 Hyphomicrobiaceae bacterium | reverse complement strand
AGACGTTCGCTGCGCGAAAGGGTGCGGGCGCGACGCTGAACGGGCGGTCGATCAAGGTTGCGGACACCCCCTCACTGAAGTCGGCTTCGGTCGAGATTGGCTGGTCCAGCCGGTTGCCGTTCACGGATTACGTCGATCTGGTTGCCAAGGTCGGCGCGCTTGGCGCGGCCACTAAGCGCAGCGCGTCTGGTGCGCTCGGCATGGCCTGGGTCGCGACGGGGCGCACGGATGGCTATCTCGAGCTGCACATCAACAGCTGGGACGTGGCGGCGGGCATCGTCATCGTCACCGAAGCGGGCGGCGTGGTGAACGATTTCTTCGTCGGCGACGGCTTGCGCAAGGGCAACCACATCCGGGCCGCCACACCCGCATTCGCTGACGCATTGCGGTTAGCGATGGGTCATTGACTGCGCAGTATCGCACAGCCACTATGCACAAAAATATACCGGGTATCAGGGAGGAATTAGAATGTTTCACGTAACACGCGGTGCTGCGCGAGTTCTGCTAGCTGCCAGTGCGGTCGGGGCCGCACTTTCAGTGACATCAGTTTCGGCGAAAGCCCAGGGCGCTCTAACGGTCTATTGTGCCGTGCAAGAGGAATGGTGCCGGGCGGTGGCCACGCTGTTCGAAAAAGACACCGGAATCAAGGTTGCGATGACCCGCAAAAGCTCCGGCGAAATCTATGCCCAGGTGAAAGCTGAAGCGTCCAATCCCAAAGGCGATGTGTGGTGGGGTGGCACCGGCGATCCGCAACTGCAGGCCGCGGAAGAGGGTCTGACGCTGGAAAATTCTCCGGCAAAACCGGGCGAACTGCACGACTGGTCGTTGAGCGTTTGGAAGAGCAGCAAGAACCGCACGATTGGCATTTACTCGGGTGCACTTGGTTTTGGCTACAACTCCAAGACCCTGGCGGCACGCAAACTGCCGGAACCAAAATGCTGGGCTGATCTGCTGAAGCCAGAATATAAAGACGAAGTGCAGGTGGCCGATCCGAACTCGTCCGGTACGGCTTACACGCTGCTGGCAACCGTGGTGCAGCTGATGGGCGAAGACAAAGGTTTCGCCTACATGAAGGCGCTGCATAAGAACGTCAATCAGTACACCAAGTCAGGTGCTGCACCGGCCAAAGCAGTGAGCCTGGGCGAAACAGCAGTGGGCATCACGTTCATGCACGACATGGTGGCGGTTGCGGCTGAGAACCCTGACGTCAAGGTCGTCGCGCCCTGCGAAGGCACGGGGTATGAAATCGGTTCGATGTCGATCATCAAAGGCACCAAGAACCTCGATAGCGCTAAGAAGTTCTATGATTGGGCGCTGACACCACCACCACAGGCGCTGGCGGCGCAGAATAAGCAGCTTCAGGTGCAGTCGAATAAGGGCACCCCCATCGCGCCCAACTCGCCGAAAATGGCCGATATCAAGCTGATCGACTACGATTTCACCAAGTACGGGGCATCTGCTGAGCGCAAGCGTCTGCTGGGTAAATGGGACACCGACGTCAAGTCGTTGCCGAAGTAGTTTATCTGACCGCCCGGCAGCTAAGGACGACCGGATGTCCCGTGCGATGATCCTTTGGATACTGGTCGGTGTGACCGGGGCAGCAGTGCTGCCCTGGTATGCGCTCAACGATGGCTTGTTTTCGGTCGGCTGGATGAGCGCCTACCCCAATGCCGAAACTGGTTCGGCGCTTTATCAGATCGCTGTCTTGGGTCGTTTGTGGCTGCTGCTGCCGTTGGTGCCGCTGGCGGCTATCTTCATCGTCACGGTCATGCGGGTGGCGACGGCTCAAGCCGCGCGGCTTTTGATGTGGTTCAGCATCGCTGGCATGGTGCTGATGCTGCTGCAGGGCTTCGCCATCATCCACAATGGTCCTTCAACGGGTCTGATCGGCATGCTGGCACCGGCGGGGGCCAAGCAATCTGGCATGGGTTACGGCGCATTGGCGCTCGGCACGTCTTACCTGATGTTGCTGTCATGTGCCCTAGCGGCGCAAGGCTACTGCCGCGGGGACTTGTTCGTCGTCGGTTCGATTGCGCTGATCATTGCCCTCATCGCCCTGTTCGTGTTCTTCCCCGTGCTCACCATCCTGGCGAGCGCGCTGCAGGATAATCAGGGCCAGTGGGCTCCGGTGCAGTTCACGGAGAAGCTGTTCGACAAGTCGATCTGGGGGCTCGGTTGCCTCACGGGTGGCGTCAGCTGCGGTGTTGCCTGGAATACCATTCTGCTTGGCATCGCGGTCGGAGCTGGCACCACGGCGCTCGGCATGGCGTTTGCCCTGGTAGCAGTTCGAACCAATTTCCGCGCCAAAGGTTTGCTGCGGCTGCTGACTGTGCTCCCCATCATCACGCCGCCGTTTGTGATTGGCTTAGCGTTGATCCTGCTGTTCGGTCGCTCGGGCGTCGTCACTGGGCTGATGTCAGACGTGTTCGGCATTCCGCGTTCGCGCTGGATCTACGGTTTCAACGGTGTCTTTCTGGCGCAGATGCTGGCCTTTACCCCCATTGCCTTCCTGGTGCTGATCGGGGTGGTGCAAGGCATTGCGCCATCGCTTGAGGAAGCATCACAGACGTTGCGGGCCTCACGTTGGACGACATTTCGCACGGTGACCTTGCCATTGATGCGGCCCGGCATCGCTAACGCATTCCTGCTCGGTTTCGTCGAGAGCATCGCCGATTTCGGCAATCCGCTCGTGCTCGGCGGCAACTTCGAGGTGCTGTCGACCAAGATCTTCTTCGCCGTCGTCGGCGCCGCCAACGACCAGGGCAAGGCCGCCGTACTCGCCATCGTGCTGCTGACATTTACCCTCGGCGCGTTCTGGGCACAGCAGCGCTGGCTCGGCAATAAATCCTACACCACCATGACCGGCAAGGGTGACGCGGGCCTCGCCGTGCCCTTGCCCCGCCGCGTCGAAGCGATTTGCTATGGCGTCACGCTGCCGTGGGCGGTCATGACCGTTGCGATTTACATCACCATTATCTTCGCAGGCTTCGTCAAAGCCGTTGGTCGTGACCACACCTTCACACTTGAGCATTATCGGACCGGGTTCTCCTTCGAGTGGGGGGCACGCGGGTTGCACTTCACCGGCTCAGCCTGGAGCAGCTTCTGGACCACGCTGGAAATCTCGGCCATCGCCGCGCCGCTCACCGCAGCCGTTGGTTTGCTCACCGCTTACTTGCTGACCCGCCAGAACTTTGCCGGTCGCCGTGCTTTCGAATTCGGCACAATGCTGAGCTTCGCGATCCCTGGCACGGTGATCGGGGTCAGCTACATTCTTGCCTACAACACCCCACCCGTTGAACTGACTGGCACCGGCATCATTCTCGTCATCTGCTTTATCTTTCGCAATATGGCCGTCGGCGTGCGCTCCGGTATCGCCACGCTGTCGCAGATCGACAAGAGCCTGGATGAAGCGTCACTCACCCTCGGTGCACGTTCTGGCACAACGTTGCGCCGCGTGATCCTGCCGCTGCTGAAACCGGCCATCGTTGCTGCCATGGTCTACAGCTTCGTTCGGGCGATGACGGCAGTTAGCGCCATTATCTTCCTGGTGACAGCGCAGTACAACATGGCCACAGCCTACATCATCGGCCGCGTCGAGGCGGGCGAATTCGGCTTGGCGATAGCCTATTCGTCGATCCTAATCGTTGTCATGCTGATCGCCATCGCCTTGATCCAGTTGGTCATCGGCGAACGCAAAGTCGGTCGTCGCAGTGCCGTCGCAGCGCCCGCACCCATTCCTGCCACAGCCTGATAAAGGATATCGCTCATGGCCGGAAAAGCGGCTGCTTCCGTTGAGTTTCGCGGCGTCAGCAAACGCTATGGCACCTCCGTTACGGCGGTCGACAACGTCTCGTTCACGATCGCGCCCGGCCAGCTGGTGACGCTGCTGGGGCCGTCAGGTTGCGGCAAGACCACGACATTGCGACTGATCGCGGGACTCGAACTGGCCAGCAGCGGCACGATTTTCATTGGCAACAAAGATGTCACTCTGCTGTCTGCTGCCGACCGCGATGTCAGTATGGTCTTCCAGTCGTATGCGTTGTTTCCGCACATGACCGTGCTGGAGAACGTGGCCTACGGACCGACCGTCAGTGGCATCAAAAAACCACGCGCGAACGAGATGGCGCTGGAGAAACTCGAGGTGGTCGGCCTTAAAGGTCTTGACGCACGGTTGCCGTCGGAACTGTCGGGCGGCCAACAGCAACGCGTGGCGGTGGCGCGCGCGCTTGTGCTTGAGCCGCAGGTGCTGCTGTTCGACGAGCCGCTGTCCAACCTTGACGCCAAATTGCGCCGCCGCGTCCGTGACGACATCCGCGAGCTGCAGCAGCGGCTCAATCTCACCGTCGCCTACGTCACGCACGACCAGGGCGAGGCCCTCGCCGTCTCTGACAACATCATCGTTATGTCGAACGCCCGGATTGCGCAGTCCGGTTCGCCGCGCGAACTCTACGAGGCACCGGCCAGCGCGTTCGTCGCCGACTTCATCGGTGACGCCAACTTGATCGACGTGATGGTGACGCCCATCGACGACGCCCGCGCCGAAGTTCGCGTTGGTAACGTTATGCTCAATCTGGCACGACGCGGCGTTGGCAGCGGCCCGGCTAAAATTGCGGTGCGCCCCACTTCACTCAGGCTTTCAGCAACCGCAAATGGCCCCGCCATTCCGGGCCGGATCTCCAAGGCGGCCTATCTCGGCGGCCACATGGAATATACGGTTTTGACGGATGGTGGCGAACGCTTCATTATCGATGAAAACGTGCGCACCCCGTTCGTCTCGGGCACCGATGTGGCCATTAGTTTCGCCGACCACGGCGTGACGCTCGTTCCCAACAGCTAATGCGCGAGTCACAATATGGCCAAGCTTGAATTCGCAGTGTTCGGCGCGGGCCGGATCGGTTCCATCCATGCGGGCAACATCGCCCGGCGCGATGATGCTCGCCTGAAGTACGTGATCGACGTCAACGGTGATGCCGCCGCCGCACTCGCAGCCCGGCATGCCGCTAGCGTCACGGACACGGCCAAGGCGTTGGCCGACAAAAGCATTGGCGCGGTGCTGATTGCCTCCTCGACCGACACCCACGCAGAACTGTGCATTGCCGCTGCGAAGGCTGGCAAAGCCATCTTCTGCGAGAAGCCGATTGACCTGTCGCTCGCCCGCGTCGATCAGTGCTTGGCGGCCGTGCGTGCGGCGGGCGTGCCGATGTTGGTTGGCTTCAACCGCCGCTTCGATCCGAATTTCGCCAGCCTGAAAGCCCGTATCGACGCCGGCGACATCGGCGCCACCGAGTAGGTGATCATTACAAGCCGCGATCCCGGCCTGCCGCCGATTTCCTACCTCAGAGTCTCAGGCGGAATGTTCCGTGATATGACTATCCACGATTTCGATATGGCGCGCTGGCTGCTCGGCGAAGAACCTGCAACGCTGTATGCAACCGCTAGCTGCCTTGTCGATCCAGCTGTGTCGGTTGCAGGCGATATCGACAGCTGCATGGTGGTGATGCGCACCGCATCCGGCAAGCTCTGCCACATCAACAACAGCCGCCGCGCCTCCTATGGCTACGACCAGCGGATTGAGGTGCACGGCAGTGAGGGCCGCATCTTGGCGGCCAATGTCGCGCCGACGACGGTGGAACTGGCCAATGCCGGATCTGTCTCTGCCGATAAACCGCTGCACTTCTTCCTTGAGCGCTATGCCGAGGCCTACGTCCGCGAACTCGACGCGTTCATCACCGCCGTCGTGACAAAGCGACCGATGCCGGTCGGGGCAGCCGATGGCCGTCGCGCCCTGGTGCTGGCCGAAACGGCATTGGCATCGCTGAAATCCGGTCGCGCGGAGAAAGTGCCTGCGTGAGTGGCGAGTGCCGATTACCTAACCAAATTGACCATTAGTCGGCCAAGAATTGAGTGCGGGCTGGCAGCACGGCAACACCGGTGGTGTCTCCGGGATGCCGTAATTCGGCGGCTGTGCTGAATGGCACGTCGACGAGAATTTCCCGGGTTCCCAGGCGGATGCCATAGCGCACGGTCGCGCCCAGGAATTCGCGATGCAGGATCACGCCGTCAAAATCACCGGTGCCGGGTGTGGCAAGGGCCGCATGCTGAGGCCGGAACATCAGCTTGCCCCCCGGTTCCACATCAGCCGTTGGCGGAACACTTAGCCGCCCGCCCCCCTCGACATCGAACCCACGCGACTGACCCACCCCAGTGATGTGGCCATCAACTATGTTGGCCGTCCCCAGAAAATTCGCGACAAACAGGTTCGCTGGGCGCTCGTACAACTCCACCGGCGTGCCGACCTGTTGGACGATGCCGTCGTTCATCACCGCGATCCGGTCACAGATGGAGTTGGCTTCCTCCTGGTCGTGGGTGACGAAAATCGTCGTCAGTCCCAGCCGCTGCTGCAAGTCGCGCAGCTCGCGCCGCACCTGCACCCGCATCTTCGCATCGAGGTTTGACAGCGGCTCGTCAAGCAACAGCACTTTCGGCTCAATGACGACGGTGCGGGCGACGGCGACGCGCTGCTGCTGGCCACCGGACAGTTGCGACGGGTACCGATCCGCCAATCCATCGAGGCCAACCAAACTCAGTGCCGCTTGCACCTTGGCAGCAATCTCGGCCTTCGGCAGGCGGCGCTCGTCTAGCCCGAACGCGACATTGCGGGCGACCGTCATATGCGGCCACAGTGCGTAACTCTGGAACACCATACCGACGTCCCGCTGCCACGGCGGCAGCCGGGCGATGTCGACACCGCCAAGCAAAACTGCGCCGCTGTCGGCCTGATTGAACCCGGCGATCAGCCGCAACAAGGTGGTCTTGCCGCAACCTGAAGGCCCCAGAAACGCGAAAAACTCGCCGGGCTGGATCGATAGGTTGATCGACTTCAATACGTGGTTGGTGCCGTAGGACAGATTGACATTGCGGATGTCGATCGCCGTTCCCGTCGCAAGGCCAGCGCTGTTGCCTGCAGCCATCATTTGCCGCGTCCTTTGCTCTGATTGCGCTCGATCACCCAGTTCGACAGCAGCGAGCAAATGGCGACCAGCAGGACCGCGATGATGCCTAATGCCGCCCCTGGTCCCCGTCCCGCGGGAGATTGCATGAACACGTACAAGCCGTAGGCAAGTGGTGCATCGGACGTGTTCTGTACCAGCATCAAGGTGGCCGACAGCTCTACTGCGGCGGTCGCGAAGCTGGTGACAAATCCGGCCAGCACACCACCCAGCATCAGCGGCACAACGATGCGGCGGACCGTGCGACCTTTGGTGGCCCCAAGCGATTCAGCCGCTTCTTCGAGCGATGGTGAAATCTGTTGCAGGGCGGCGTAACAGGCTCTGAGCGCATAGGGCAGGCGGCGGATTGCCAGCGCCAAGACAATGATGACCCAGAACGAGGCGAGCGACGCTCCACCCGGCATTTTGACGCCGTAGAACGTCCGCAGATAGCCGATGCCGAGCACGACGCCGGGAATGGCCAACGCCGCGGACGCTGTCCAGTCCAGCCAGTGCCGACCCGGCAGTTTGGTCCGCAGCACGAGGTACGCTATCGCAACGCCCAGGATCACGTCGATCAGTCCCGCCAGCGAGGCGTACAGCAGCGTGTTTTTGATAAACACGCTCGATTCCGCG
Source organism: Hyphomicrobiaceae bacterium (assembly GCA_043718785.1). Lineage (GTDB taxonomy): Bacteria > Pseudomonadota > Alphaproteobacteria > Rhizobiales > Hyphomicrobiaceae > JAYSVA01. The sequence continues at coordinate 4,012 of JAYSVA010000605.1, read as the reverse complement.
AACACCTTGGCATAGTGGCTGACGGTGTAGGCATCGGGCAGTGCACTGAACGACCAGACGGTGGCGAACGACAGCAGCAACAACCCGATGTGCGGGGCCAGCACCAGCACCAAGATGAGGGTGACAATGCTGTAGGCGGCAACCCGCCCGAGACCGGTAAGTTCGCGCCGCGCCAGCCCGCCGCCACCGCGTTGCACCGTGGCATAGTCACGGCCGCGCATGCACCATGCTGACAGCCCCATGGCCGCGACTGAGACGACGATCAGCACCACCGAGATCACGTAGCCCATCGGATCGGCGAGACCGATGGACGTGATCCGCAAGTACGCTTGCGGGGCCAGCATATCCTTGACGTTGAGCAGCAGCGGCGTCGCCAGATCGTCGAACACCTTGACGAACACGAGGCTGGCACCGGCGATATAGCCCGGCATCGCCAGCGGGAACACAATCCGGCGGAACAGCCGGAAGCCCTGGCCCCCGAGATTTTGCGCCGCTTCTTCCATGGACCGATCAATGTTGCGCAGCGACGTCGATAGGTTGATCAGGATGAACGGAAAAAAGTGCACGGCCTGGGCAAACACAACGCCGTTTAATCCCTCCATGAACGGGATCTTGAAGCCGAAGGCATCGTCAAGCAGCAGATTAAACGAGCCGTTGCGGCCGAACAAAAGCTGCATGGCAACCGCGCCGGCAAACGGCGGCATGATCAGCGGAATGAAGCCGAGCGCCTGGACGAGGCCCGCGCCACGAAACTCAAACCGTGTCGTCAGGTAGGCGAGCGGCAGGGCGAATACCGACGCCAGGACCACGGTCATGATGGAGACATAGAGCGAGTTCCAGAACGACGTCCGGAACAGATCGGTGCGGGCGAAATCCGCAAAGTTGATCAGCGTGAACGCGCCTGAGCCTTTTTCGGTGAACGCGACGTAGATGACGGTGAGCACCGGCACGACGAGAAACAACGCCAGAAACAGGGCGATGCCGCCCGCCAGCAGCACCTGTCCTGGCGTGGCTGTTCGCTGGCGCAGTACTGGCGCGTCATGTGTGGTGTCCACCGCCATGGCTGGGTTACTTCGCCAGCTTCAGCGCTTCGTCCGCCTTCGTTTTGGCATCGGCATAAGCGGTTTTGGCAGCTGCGGCCCACTGCTGCTCCAGCTCAGCCTGACGGGCGGTTTTTTCTTTGGCCCCGGTGAACGCCGCGCGGATTTCAGCCGAGCCGGCCTGCGCTTCCGTCACGGTCATGACGGCGATGGCGTCGCGAGCCTGTTTCACCAGGGCTTCAGCCGCAGGATTGGCTTTCTTCGCAATAGCAGCGTCCGCCTCGTGGATGGCCTTGGTCGCGGCCTTCAAACCGTCGAGTTGGAAGGTGATCAGCTGGTCATACAGCGTATCGACGACCGCCGTCCGTTTCTCCGAAGTCTCGGAGTTGAACGTCACTTTGCCGCCCAGCGACGGATATTTGAACGGGTTCGGATAGTCCGCCGGCGCTTTGGCATAGGTCTCAGGGCGTACCGGCAGGCGGCGGATGCCTTTGTCGAGCAGGACTTCCTGGCCAGCCGCCGAGAGCAGGTATTCGACGAATGCTTCCGCCGTCACTTTGTTCGGAGCATTGGCGACGACACCGACGTTGGCCGGCACAATCGTGGTGATCGACGGATAGACGAACTTAACCGGGAACCCCGAGGCCTGGGCCGAAAATGCGAAGAAGTCGATGACGACGCCATAGCCGACCTGGCCGGAATTGACGGCATCAGGCACGCCAAACGAGCGCTCCATGACGTTGCGGTAGTTGCCAGCCATCTCCTTGATGGTGCGCCAGCCCTTGTCCCAGCCCTCGCCTTGCAGGATCGTCTCAATGGTCAGGTGGGTGGTGCCGGAGCGCGACGGCGCGGCAATCGTCACGTGGTCGAAATAGGCGGCTTTGGCGAGGTCCTGCCACTCCTTCGGGTCGGGCAGTTTATTCGCTTTGGCGTAGCGCTCGTTCCACATGATGCCATAGCCGGACGCAGCAAAGCCCGAGTAAAACCCGTCCTTTTCGTTGATCGGATACGCACCGATCTTCTCCGGAATGCCGGTGGCTTTCGGCTTGTAGGCCTGCAACAGCTTCTTGCCCTTCAGCACCTCAAATGCATCCGGGGCCGACGCCCAGAAGATGTCAACTTGGTTCGCGGATTTTGTCTCCTCCAGATACTTCACGCCGGCGTTAGTGTTGCGGTTTTGGATCTCAACCGTGGTGCCGGGATGCGCGGTCTCGAACGCCTTTTTGAACGGATCTGTGACGTCCTTTGAGAACGACGTGAGAACGGTTACTTTACCGGTCGGCGCTTGGGCCAGGGCCGATCCTGTGACTCCCAGCAGCAAGGCCGCAAATAGGACGCGAAGTGCACGAAACGCCATAACTATTTCCCCCCAGCCGGACCACCCAGCACCACCCAGTCTACAACCTTCAGACTACCACAAATGGTGCTCGTTTTCAAGATTTTAAAGGTCATTTTGGAGCCGTTATCGCGTATCGAAAATCTGTGCAAGAACCGTGCACTTTGCGGTGGCTTTGATCACATTTTTATTGTCTGTTACGTCGCGTGGAACGGCCGCCAAAACGGTCGGCTCGGGGGACGTGTTTTGGCAAAGCTTCTCAATGATCGCGATCTCGACGCGTGGCTAGTGTTTGCGAATGAACTGGCAGATATCGCGCATGCCATGCTGTCACCTGCTAGGGGTATGCGGCCTGACGCTGTTGTCAAGCCGGACCGCAGTTTCGTCACGGCGCTGGACGGCCAGATCGAGCAACGGCTGCGTGGTGTCATTGAGGCGCGGTATCCTGGCCACGGTATCCTCGGCGAAGAAGGTGATCCCACCGATTTGGATGCCGAACTGGTCTGGGTGCTCGACCCGATTGACGGCACGGCGCCTTTTATCGCCGGAGTGCCCGTCTATGGCACGCTGATCGCCCTGTGCCGCAACTGCGAGCCCATTCTCGGCATCATCGACATGGCCGTCACCGGTGACCGCTGGATTGGCGCGCGTGGACGTCCCACCCGGCATATCCTTGGCAGCACCTCGACCGTCTGTCGCACCCGCCCCTGCAGCAGCCTCGCTGACGCCATTCTGACAACCAGCAACCCAGACTTTTTCCCCATTCCCGAGCGCCCGGCGCTGGAGGCACTGCGCAGCGCCACCGCCTGGCGCATCTATGGCGGCTGCTGCATGAGCTATGGACTGCTAACCTCAGGCCGCACTGACGTCGCCATCGATACCGGCTTTAAGGTCTATGATTACGCGCCATTCGTGCCGATCATTGAGGGGGCAGGCGGCGTCATCACCGATTGGGAAGGCCGCCCGCTGACGCTCACCAGCGGGCCGCGCGTGCTGGCCGCAGGAACACCGGACCGGCATCGTGAAGCGCTGGCGCTCGTGCAAAAGGCTCTGATAGCGCCATGAAGATCAGCATCGAACAGCTGGCAGTCCGCTACGATGGCAAACGCGTCATCGACAACTTGTCACTCGACATACCGACGGGTACGTTTTTCACCCTGCTCGGCCCCAGCGGCTGCGGGAAAACCACGCTGCTGCGCGCCATCGCCGGGTTCATCAACATCGAGGCCGGGCGGCTGCTGTTCGGCCCCGCCGATGTCACGCGCTTGCCAGCCCACAAACGCAACATTGGCATGGTGTTCCAGGATTACGCACTGTTCCCGGACAAGACCGTGTTCGACAATGTCGCCTACGGACTGCGTGCCCGCAAGAAGCCCGAGGCCGAGATTAGGCGTCGTGTCGATGAGGCGCTGGAGCGGGTCGGTCTGGGCGCGCTTGGCAAGCGTCATCCCGCGGCACTGTCCGGCGGCCAGCGCCAGCGTGTGGCTCTCGTGCGCGCCTTGGTGATCGCGCCAGATGTGCTGCTGATGGATGAGCCGCTGTCCAACCTCGATGCGAAGCTGCGCCATCAGGTCCGCGACACCATTGTCGAGCTGCAACGCGAGGCGGGCATCACCACCATTTTCGTCACCCACGA
>JAYSVA010000604.1:0-4905 GCA_043718785.1 Hyphomicrobiaceae bacterium | reverse complement strand
TTTTGTTTCCGCCGGGAAACGGTGGGACCAGGGGCCGACGCCATACTGGGCGCGGAGCAGCTGGCTGGCGCGCTCGACTACATCCGCCGCACGCCCGCTTTGTGGGAGATCATTCTGACTGGCGGTGATCCGCTGATCCTGTCTGCGCGCCGAGTTGCAGAGGTCACGCAAAATTTGGCCGAAATTCCCCATGTGAAGGTGCTGCGCTGGCATACCCGTGTTCCCGTTGTAGCGCCGGAGCGGGTGACGCCAGAGCTTGTTCGCGCCCTTAAATCCAAGGAACAAGCGGTGTACGTCGCCCTGCATTGCAACCACCCGGGTGAACTGACACCCGCTGCCCGTGCCGCCTGCGCCCGACTGGTGGATGGTGGCATCGTCCTAGTCAGCCAAACTGTGCTGCTCAAGGGCGTCAACGATGACGTCGCCACACTGGACGCGCTGATGCGCGGCTTCGTTGAGAACCGCATCAAGCCCTACTACCTCCACCACGGCGACCGCGCCGAGGGCACCGCCGGGTTCCGCACCACCATTGCCGAGGGGCAGGCGCTGATGCGTGACCTGCGCGGGCGTCTTTCAGGCCTCGCCCAACCGACCTACGTCCTCGATCTCCCCGGCGGCCACGGCAAGATGCCCGTCGGCCCAGTTTATGCGCGACCGACCCCAGACGGCTATGTGATCGCTGACTATCAGGGCCGGGAACACACGTATTGCGAGTGTGTAGCTCCAACGGCGTGACGTCTTGAAAAGCGAGGCATCACAGCGCATGTTAGCAAAGATTTTCCCCGACTGTTCCCCCAAGCTCCGGAGCCTCAACATGGCCAACGTTGTTCTGAAAACGCCACTGCAATATCTCGACAAGGCCGCCAATTCGTTGCGCGACATGGGATTGCAACCTGCGAAAGTGGAACCGGCACCGATCAATATTCTACTTGAGAAGATCGCCGATCTCGACAAGGACAAAATCACCATCATCGCGCGCACATTGGCCCAGGCCGAGGTGTTCAACGAAGTCGTGCGCGAACAAACCTCAAAGATGGAAGTGGGCCAGCGCTATCAAGCCATCACCGAGGGGTTCAACTCGATCCGTGACGACGCCAAACGGCTGGTTGACCAAGTCGAAGACGGTAAAATTGGCCCGTTCGAGCGTGGCACCAACATCTGGATGAAAGTGGTACGCGGCGACATCTCCGACCGCTTTGACGCCATCCGCAAGATCTACCTTGAAGTCACCAAAGAGACCAAGAACCAGATTGAGCGCGAGGCCAAAATCCTTGACGCCTATCGTGATTATCGCGGTGCGCTGAAACATGCCGAGGTCATGGCGCTCGAAATTCTCAAAACAGCGGAAGGTAAACTCGAAGGCGTCAAGGCCGAGCTGGGTGCCGCCTCCAAAGTCGTTGCCGAGTTTGCGGGCAAGGAACCAGCGGAACGGGCCAAGCTTGAGCTGATCCGTGACGAACATCTGCGCCAGGTGCAGGACGAGGAGAAGCGCTATCAGATCTCCAAGGATCTCTCGGACAACCTGACGATCTCCTACAACACGTCGGAAGTGATCATGGCCCGGCTGATGCAGACGACATCAGCGAAGGAACGCGTTTATGCCCAGGCCGTCAGCTTCTTCTCGACCAACGATAGCGTGCTGGCGGCGCTGAAGGCATCGTTCACCGGGTTGTTCGGATTGAACGAGGCAACCAAGACCCTCGACGCCATGAAAGAAGGCATGTCGCAGAGCCTGGAGACGCTGTCCGAAGTCGGCGTCAAGGTGCAGGACGCAGCGATCAAGGCAGGCTACGGGCCGACGGTGCGCGCTGACGCGGTGAAAAAACTGGTCGATAGCGTCGTAACGTTCCAGGTCCGGTCAATTGAGACCATCGCCGAGATGCGCAAGCTGTCAACGCAGAACTCTGCTGAAATCCGCGATGCCGTCGAAGCCGGGAAGAAGCGCATCGCGCGGCTATCGGCAGAGGCGGCGGCGTTGCCATCGCTGGTCGTCTGACCCGACGCCGCAGTCACTGACTTGCATAAGCCACTCCTCTCAAACCGGGGAGTGGCCGATGCTTGATACACCTCGTCCCTCTGCTCCCCCGGATACGATAAGTTCCATGGCCAATATGGCGGTCCTTCCCCCCCTCGCCCCTGAGACGCCCCCCAAGGCTGTCAAACTCGATGACGTCATGATCGCCATGGACGTGGTCGATACCATGCGCCATCGCGAGGACCTCGTGGCTCGTGAACTGAATGACACCGGGCGCGAGGCTGAGTTACTGCTGCGCCTGAAGGAGATCTACCGTCAGCAGGGCATCGAGGTGCCCGACCACGTGCTGGCCGAAGGCGTGAAGGCGCTGAAGGACAGCCGGTTCACCTACACGCCGCCACCAGCCGGGTTGAAACGGTCGCTCCTGACGCTGTGGGCCGTGCGGGAGAAATATCAGAAGATCGCCAGTGTTGGCGTGATGATGCTGCTCGGCAGTTGCGGCTATCAGTATGCAACAGTGACTCGACCGGCGCAGATGATGGAAGCGCAGACGAAGATCGAGCTCACCGAGACGCTGCCGAAATCCATCCGGCAGGCCCATGCCGACGTGCTGGCTGCGTCCTCTGACCCGCAGGCCAAGCTGCGCGCCGACCAACTGCTGGCCGATGGTCAGCGGGCGATCCGCGATCAGAACCGTAACGGCATGACAGCGGCGAGCCAGGGCCTCACCGCCCTGCGCGATGAGTTGGTGCGCGACTACACCCTCACCATTGTTTCGCGTCCGGGTGAAACCAGCGGCGTCTGGCGGCGGCCACCGAAAAACCCCCTGTCACGCAACTACTATCTGATCGTCGAGGCCATCGGTCCGGGCGGCAAGAAGCTCAGCCTGCCGATCCGTAACGAGGAAAACGGCACCACCGAAACCGTCGATAAATTCGGCGTCCGGGTGCCCCAGGCGACCTTCGATGCGGTGGCCGCTGACAAACGCGATGACGGCATCGTCCAGAAGAACCGCTACGGCTCAAAAGCGCGTGGCTCGCTCACGGTCATCTACGACATGCCATTCGAAGGCGGCATGATCACACGCTGGTAACAGCGCCAACTGAACATCGCGGGAAGGCTGAGGGCAAGGGCATGTGGACCGGACGGCAAACGCTGGCATCGATCGAGCAGGCGATTGGCAACCTCCACCAGGAGGAGGCGCAGCTCGACGGTGCGCTCAAAACCGCAACGCTCGACGCCGAGCGGCTGCGTGCCACCCGCGACGAAGCACTGAAGGAACTTGCCCGCATCAAGCTGGACGAGATCACGGCAGGTCGCCTCGTCCGCAACCTGGATGCGAGCGAACGCCGCGCCGTGCAGCTGCTCGAGACTGGCCGCCATCGGCTGACGTCCGAGGCCGAACGCAAAGCCGCAACCCTGGCCGAAGCGACGGCAGCCGAAACAGCACGGCACACGGCGGCGGAGGCGGTCGAGCAGACATTGGCAGCCGTTGAGGCCATCAGCGGTGAGGTGCGCAACGCGGTTCAGCAAACGCCCGCCTGGCAGCAGTTGGCGACGGCGTTCAAAACCGCCGACGACATCGCTGGCGAGGCCGAGAAGAAAGCAACCACGGCGCAGGCCGAGCTGGGGGCCAAGCAGAAACCCTATGACGATGATGTGCTGTTTACCTACCTATGGCGACGCAAGTTTGCGACCCAAGGCTATCAGGCGGGCAACGTCGCGCGGATGATGGACCGGATGGTCGGAGACTTCATCGGCTTTGCCGATGTGCGCCCCAACTACGCGATGCTGCTCGAAATCCCAGCGCGGTTGCGCGATCATGCGGCTGAAAAGCGAGCGGCAGCGCAGACTATTCAGATGCAGCAAGCTGAACTGGTGCGAACGGCGCTGGGAGCAGCGGGATTTGCCGGGAAGGAGCGGGCGTTGACCGAGGCGCGCTACAAACTGGCAGCAGCGGAATCGACACTCGCCGCCAAGCGCACGGAATTGGCCGCCATTGATCAGGTGCGTGAAGCGCTGATGCGGCTGGGCAACGAACCCGGCTATGCCGAGGCGTTGGCGACCATCGCCCAGGGTGACGCCCACGACGAAATCCATCAGCTCTATGCTGAAGCGCAACGCACCCAGACGACCGCCGACGAGGCGATGGTCAAGCGGATCGAGCAGATTGACGATCAGCTGGGCCGCTCCGAACAAGAGCTCAAGCAACTGCGCAAAACCGCCCAGGATATCAGTCAGCGCCGCACCGAAGCTGAAACCGTCCGCGAGCGGTTCCGCAGCGCTGGGTACGACCACCCGCACGCCCGCTTCGGCAACGAGGTCGACATCGGCAAGATCCTCGGGTCATTGCTGGAGGGCGCCGTGCGCAGCGGCGTCGTCTGGGACATTATCCGCGCTGGCTTCCGCACGCGCGGCCCCTTCGACCGCGGCAGCATGGGCGGCAACTTCCCGTTCCCGTTCCCCATCCCCGGCGGCGGTAACGACGGCCCCCGCGGCGGCGGCTGGCGCGTCCCCGACTCCCAAGGCGGCTGGTTCCCACCATCGGGGGGCGGAGGGGGCGATAGTAGCGGCGGCGGATCATCGAGCGACGATGACAGCTTCTCGACAGGGGATAAGTTTTGAAGGCTCACTCCAACTACATCGCTAACGGCCAGCCGAACTGGCCACCGCGCTGGGTGACGTGGTGAGCAATGCGCGAGGCGTTAGCACTTCAAGTCTCGCTTGCCTTAGCCAGCCGTTTCGAGGCTTTGGCCATCACCCAATCGACGGCGCGGTCGGGGAGGGCCCAGCGCAGGAACAGGATCAGGCTGGCATTGCCGCCGACGGGGTAGCGGGTGCGCGGGCGAGCGGCTTTCAGGGCTGCGGAAATGGTGTTGGCGACCTGTTGCGGCGTGCCGGCGGAACCGGTGCGGTCAGCGCCGGCTAGC
>JAYSVA010000603.1:0-4905 GCA_043718785.1 Hyphomicrobiaceae bacterium | reverse complement strand
AACTCAGTGAGCGCCGTAATGCCGCAATCGATGTTCTGAAAAAAATCGATATTCGGGCACCCAGCACAGGCGTGGTCAATCAGCTTAACGCCAATACCATCGGTGGCGTCATCGCTCCGTCAGATGTCATGATGATCATTGTGCCAGATACCAGCCGTCTGGAGGTGGAAGTGCAGATGAACCCGCAAGACATCGATCAGATCGGTGCTGGCACACCAGCCCGTGTGCGTTTTACGGCCTTTAACCGCAACACCACGCCCGAGATCCAGGGGACAATGTACCGTGTCGGCGCTGATCGAGCCAAAGAGCAACAAACCGGCCGCCCCTATTTCTCCGGTGGCATCTCTTTTACGGCCGAGCAACTGGCGGTATTGGGCAACAACAACGTACTCGTCGCCGGCATGCCCGCCGAAGTCTACATCAGAACCGGCGAGCGCACGTTTGCCAGCTACCTGTTCAAATCAATGTCCGATTTCTTCAAGCGCGGCTTGAACGAAAAGTGATATCGGCGAGTTATTTCCTTGACACTTTGCCCCCAGAAAAAACCATCCTCCCGCTTTCCCGGAATCCGTTTCGAGCGCAGCTCGATCCGGATGTCCGGGATCTTGACCCCTGAGTGTTTTGCGAGATTTAGCCTTACGGCACTGGGAAAGACCCCGGATATCAGAACAGCGCGAGCGCTGATCTGATTCCGGGGAAGCGGAAAACTGAAAGAGTCGTCAGCTTGGCCCGACGTGTCGGTCGGCTCAGGCTCCGAACACGTCAACGCCCATTCGGAAGGTGTTGGCGTAGGCCTCGACGCTGTCGGTGATCGGGTCGGCGTAACCGCCGCCGATGGCGAGCGAAACAGGTAGCGCGAGCCGCTTGCAGAACTCGAAGACGCGGCGGTCGCGGGCGGCTAATCCTGTCAACGACAAATCAAGTCGCCCTAACCTGTCAGACTTCAGCGGGTCGGCTCCTGAGAGATAGAGCAGCAGGTCCGGCCGGAACGCCGCGATCTGCTCCAGCGCCGGTTCGAGGGCGGCCAAATAGGCATCGTCATCCGTGCCATCGGCCAACCCTATGTCGAGATCAGACGGCGGTTTGGTGAACGGAAAATTCTTGTCGCCGTGTAAGCTGACGACGAACACGTTTGGATTTGGGCCGAGTATCGCGGCATTCCCGTCGCCTTGATGCACATCGAGATCGAGGATGGCGATGCGGCTCACGCGTGCCTCCGCCAACAGCGTCAGGCTCGTCACGGCCAGATCGTTGAACACGCAGAACCCCGATCCATACTCGCAGTGGGCATGATGCGTACCACCTGCTAACTGACCGGAAAATCCCGTTTCCAGGGCTGAGCGCGCGGCCTGCATCGAGCCGCCAACCGTCGCCCGCGAGCGCTGGATCAAGATCTCGCTCCACGGCAGGCCGATGCCGCGCTGAATCGCGGCTGACAGCGTGCCGGTCAACGCCGCCTCGACGTAAGTGGACGAGTGCGCCCGCTCTAGGTCTACGCGTGTCGCTGGCGTCGATGCGATCAGCGCTGCCGATCTCAGAATGCCCTCGGCAACGATACGATCACGCAGCATCCGATACTTGCCCGCAGGAAAGCGATGCCCCGGCGTCAGCGGCAAATCCGGCGTGTCGGGAAAGTAGAACTGCACTGCGACTGGCCTCGTTCCTATACAACCTGGCAGCCCAATAGAGCCATCGCTGGATCGACCGTCGCTATCGGTATCCCGAGTTCGAGTGCCTGAGCGACGAGCAGCCGGTCGAACGGGTCGCGATGCACAAGTTCAAGCGATCCCGCCCGCTCGGCATGTGCAAGGGTAATGTCGAGCGGCTGGAAGCCAGCCTGACGGACAAGTGCTGGCAGCCCCGGCAAGAGATGCGCCGCATCTGGCCATTTCCCAATCTTCACCTTAATCGCAATCTCCCATCCGGTGACTGCGCTGACATAGATCGACGAGGTTCGATTCTTGAAGATTGATTGATGTGCTGTGCTTAATCGATCCGGCTCGGCCAACCACCAATACAAAATGTGCGTATCCAGTATGATGCTCACGGAGACGATTCCCCGGAGAGCCATGCAAGCTCGTCTTCACTTAAGGGGGCGAACAAATCTTCGTCAGAAATATAGATCTTCCCTTTCAAAAGTCCCGGTACGCGTTCCGGATAAAGCGGCGCAGCCGTTGGCTCAGGTGCAACCGACAGTTTGACGCTGCCATACCTCGGATCGACGATGCGTACGTCCTCTCCGCTCGCCGCGCGGGCGATCAGTTCCTCCAAGTGCTCTTTGGCGTGACGAATGTCGACGTCTTCCATTTTGCTCTCCTGCCGACAGAATATAGCCAATTTGCCAAGGATTGCTACTTGGCCCACAACTTGACCGCTTCGATCACGGTCTTTTCCTGGTCGCGATGGGGCGAATGGCGGCAGTTTGCCAGCACGCAGCGGGTCACTGGACCAGGAGCCGAACCGGAGATCGCATCGACTTGTGCTAGCGTGCCGTACTCGTCATCCTCGCCCTGGATGACCAGTGTCGGCACTCGCAGCGCCTGCACTTCGGCCCCCAGCGACCACGTCCGGAACGTTGGCGATAGCCAAATATCAGCCCAGCCCCGGAACGCATCATCGACGTGGGCGTGATGCACCGCCAGCCGCTGCCGCAGGTCAGAAACCTCATAGGTCTCGGCAATGCGGGCGATAGATTTCACCGTCACCGCCTCGACGAAGACGTGCGGCGCCATCAACACGAGGCCTGTCACAGGGCGGCTGGACGAAGCCGCATGGATCAGTGCAATCGATGCTCCGTCGGAATGCCCGATCAAAATCGGATTGTGCAGGCCGAGGGCATCGAGCAGTGCAGGGAGAGTAACGAGCGCCTCATCGTGCATAAAGCGCGCATCGCGGCGCTGACTGGTGCCCGCATTCAGCCCGTCCGATTGGCCGTAGCCAAGCCGCGAGTACACCACCGCCGGACAGCCAAGCGCCTTCGCCAGCTTGTCCGGAAAGTCCCGCCACATCGACACGCAGCCCAGCCCCTCGTGCAGAAACACCAGCGTCGGCCGCCCCGCATCGCCCAGGATCATGCGATATTCGATGCGGCGATTGAGGACGATTGCATGTGGCATGCGGTCTAATCTTCGTCCTCAAGTATCGCCTGAAGCTTCGCCACTACTTCATCAACAACGAAATCTGGCACTGTTTCGATCATTTTGCGGAACCGTCCGCTGATGGTCACCGCACGCATTTGGTGGCACAGGACAACGCCCGATGTGATCATGCCAGTCGATGCCAGCGATACGACGAAACCAGCTTGCCGCGCGAACTGAGCGCCATTCGAAATTGGGCAGACCCAAGCGATACCCTTGGCGTTAAATTGCTTGCTAGACACCACAAGACAGGGCCTTCGCCCCTGCTGTTCTAGGCCAAGAACGGGTTCAAGATCGACTAAGTGTATCTCGCCGCGCTTCATGGACCTCGCCTTTACCTAAGCCTTGCTAGCTGCTTCAGTGGGGTCTGTGCTGTTTAGAAAATCCTCCAAGCGGCCGTCCTGCTCGGCCTTATTCCAATCTGGAGAGCCGCACTCCTTCCCAACCGCGGGAGCATCCATCCACTCGTGGTCGATTTCGAAGGGCCCTGGCTCACATTGTGCCAATAGCTCAGCGAGCGAGTAGCGTGGCTTCGCTTTTGCTGGTCTGCGCAGAATGAGTTGATCTCCATCAATCGAGATTTCAATTTTGTCATCTGCGGCCAGTCCGATTTGCGACAGCAGCGCTGGTGGAATGGCGACAATCGTCGATCCGCCTAGCGTCCGTAATCGTGCGGTTGTCATGCAGCTCTCCAACGCTGGAAGTTAAACAAATAAATAACATCAAGCTGGCTAGAACGCAATCATTCACACTCCCAAATGCCGCTGCATCAGCTCCTTGTCGGCGGTGAGCACAGCGGGCAAGCCGTCGAACACGATCTCGCCTTTGACGATCACCACCACGCGGTCGGAGACCGCTGTCACGGCCGCAACGGTCTTGTCGACCACCAGCGTGGCGATGCCGGTTTCGCGTACCAGCCGGATGGTCTTCCAGATCTCGTCGCGGATCAGCGGCGCGAGACCTTCGGTCGCTTCATCCAGGATCAGTAGGCGCGGGTTGGTGGTCAGCGCGCGGCCTACCGACAGCATCTGTTGTTCACCGCCAGAGAGCTGGTCACCGCGGTTGGTGATGCGTTCTTGTAGGCGTGGAAACAACTCCAGCACGCGCTTCGGAGTCCACGCCGATTTTCCATCCGCACCCGGACGCGCCGCGATTTCGAGGTTCTCCCGAACGCTCAACGTCGCGAAGATGCCCCGGCCTTCCGGCACGTAGGCGATGCCCGCTTGCGCCATGCGGAACGGCACGGTTCCGGTGACGTCCTGCCCATCCAGATGCACGCGGCCTTTAGCGGGCGGCACCAAACCCATCAAGGTGCGGATCAGCGTCGACTTGCCCATGCCGTTACGCCCCATCAGGCCGACGGTTTCGCCCGCCGCAATGCCGAAGGTGATACCGCGCAGGATATGGCTCTGGCCGTAGTAGGTGTGCAGCTCCCGACCTTCCAAGAGAGGGTTTGCCATCACGCGTGCCCTCCCAGATAGGCGTTCTGCACGTTGGCATTCGCGCGAATATCGGCTGGCGAACCGGACGCAATCACCTCGCCGTTGACCATCACGGTCATGGTGTCCGACACGGCGAACACGAAGTCCATGTCATGCTCGATCAGCAGCACCGCATGTTCGACGGCGAGGCCCTTCAGCAGCACGGCGATGCGTTCGCCTTCTTCCGGTCCCATGCCGGCGAGCGGTTCATCGAGCAGCAGTACCTTCGGGTTCGAGGCCAACGTCATGGCGATTTCGAGCTGGCGTTGGCCGCCGTGCGACAGCGT
>JAYSVA010000602.1:0-4910 GCA_043718785.1 Hyphomicrobiaceae bacterium | reverse complement strand
CTTGGCGGGTTCGCTGGCGGCAAAGATTTCGCGGAATTTTGGAAAATCCATTGTGCCGTAAATCCCGACAGCGGGCCGGATCATCAATGTTGGTGGGTTGGTCGCGAGCTTGGCATCCGAAATCGATTGGAACAAGATTTGCGTGGAGCCAATCCAGGCCTCAATCGGGTTGGGTATCGCGCTGTCATTGCCACGGCTGGTGGTGCCGGTGACATCAACGGCGACCGTGAAGTCGGCTTTCGGCGCCACAACGTCCCACGGACACGGATTGCGGAACCCGCCATCGACCAGCACGCGCCCACCAATCACGACCGGTCGCAGAATGCTCGGCAACGATGAACTGGCGGCGACCGCTGGGATGACCGGCCCCTGCTCGATCACCACTTGGCTCATGGCATAGAAGTCGACCGCTACTGCCGAAAACGGGATCTTGAGACTGTCAAAATCGCACCGTAGCGTCGGCAGCAGCACTTCGAACAGCGTCACGCCATCAACCACCGAAGGGGCGCGGAAATTCCACAGATTGCGTAACCCATCACTGGACTTGGCCAAGCGGCGGAAGATTTCCGTGCGCGTCGACAGCAGCTCTTCGACGAAAACACGGATTTCGGCACCGGACATCCCCGACGCATACAAGCCGCCAATCATCGAACCAATCGACGTTCCAGCAATGGCGACCGGTTTGATCCCGAGTTCGTCGAACGCTTCAAGCATCAACACATGGGCGAGCCCACGTGCAGAGCCGCCGCCAAGTGCGAGACCTATGGTAGGGTCTGCGGTAAGCGATATTGGCTTCGAGTCTGGCGAACTAATCACGTGAGGCCCCGTTCCGTGGTCTTTGACTACGGCACCGTCTTCGCCGGAACCGGTAAAGTTTCTGCTGCCAAAATGCGGCCGAGCTGCCGTTTCAGAGCTTCCTTGGCAGGAGCAGCAGCTTTCAAGATGTCCGCCACCTTGTGAAACTCCAAGGCGTTGAACTTGTCCAGTTGTACATCGATGTAGACATCCGGTTGGCGCGACCGCATTTTCTCAATCGTGATGCTTTTCTGCAGGATCTGTAGCGATTGCGCGGCTACCAGCATAGCCGTCGGCTGGGCAGATACTTGAACGTCGGACGATGACGCACCGGTGACGTCGATTGCGACGGTAATGTCGACGTTGTCGCCGAGCAGATCAAACGGCAGCGGATTGACCAGACCACCATCGACCAGGGTAAAGCCACCGCGCTGGACCGGCTGGAAAATTATCGGAATGGCGATGGATGCGGCAATGGCATCGCGCAAGCTGCCCGTGCTCATGACATGCGCGGATTGCGAATTCAGATCGGTCGCCACCAGCTGCAGCGGAATGCTGAGTTGCGCAAAATCCCGTGCCACTTGGTTAGGAAGCACCAGATCGAGCAACGCTTCCGGATTGAGCAGCGCATGCCGCATCGGCAGCAGATTCAGCAGCTTTTGCACCGGATCAGATCGGGCAGCGAACAACTGCCGCACCATATCAAACCGGCGGCTCAGTGCTTCTTCTGTAGAAGCGCGGATGAACGCCGCCGACAGCCCCGACGCGTAGGCCGCCCCAAACAGTGCGCCAATGGACGTGCCGGTAATGATGGCTGGCTTGATGCCGAGCTCGTCGAATACCTCCAGCACCAGGATATGCGCCAGCCCACGGGCACCACCACCGCCCAGCGCCAAACCAATGCGTGGCTTTGTGGTCAATGCGCGACCAGCAACTCCCCCCGGTTTGGCGATGGCTGATGTCATGCGACGCCCTTCGCAGTGATAAACGGCACCAGCGCGGCGAGCGTATCCTTGGGGTTTTCCTCATGCAGGAAGTGGCCGGAACGGATCTCCTGTCCGGTAATTCCAGGGCACCAAGGTCGCCATGCATCCAGTAGATTGACGGCACCTTTGCCAAGGTAATCCGAGCCCCACAGCAACAGCGTCGGACAGTTGATCTTT
This sequence comes from Hyphomicrobiaceae bacterium, assembly GCA_043718785.1. Classification (GTDB taxonomy): domain Bacteria; phylum Pseudomonadota; class Alphaproteobacteria; order Rhizobiales; family Hyphomicrobiaceae; genus JAYSVA01. The sequence goes on along the minus strand of JAYSVA010000602.1, from coordinate 2,952 downwards.
TTCCCAGCTGCCCGATCTGCGGCGTCGGCGAGCCGGTCGAAACTCGCACCAGCGCGGTAGTCCTCGCACACAGCGTGCACGCGCTCTGGCGCTTGCAGTGCGCCGCGATAGTGCGTCAGCGCTTCAGCTGAGAAACAATCGAGCGTCCGGCTCATCGTCCAACTTGCCAGCGTCCAATCGACATAGAACACCGGGTTGGCACCAATCATGGTTTCGGGCAGCGGCGCTGGCTGGGCCAGAAACTGCCAGTGGTACGCCTTAATCGCACTGCCCCAGCGGACGTTATCCCACGCGTCCAGCGTCGTCAGAATGTCCATGGGTACCAGCCGGGTAACAGCCTCCGGATGGTCGAGCGCCAGCCGGTAGGCGACGCGTCCGCCGCGATCATGGCCGATCACCGCGAACTTGGCGTGCCCGAGCTCACGCATCAGCTCAAAAACATCCTGAGCCATCGCCCGCTTTGAATAAATCGCGTGGTCAGCATCCCCCGCCGCTAGCCCACCCGCAGGCGCTGAACTTTGGCCGTAGCCTCGTAGATCGGGAATGACCACCGTCGCGTGCTTGGCCAATTCGGGGGCGATGCGGTGCCAGCAAACGTGTGTCTGCGGATAGCCGTGCAACAGCACCAGCGGCGGGCCGCTACCACCAATCCGGGCGTGAATCTCGGCACCACTGGTCTTGAACCGGCGGGTCGCAAAACCTGGAAACAGATCCGGCAGTATGGTCATGATTTGCGCTCGCTGTTTTCGCGCTCAACCGCGCGCCAGCCGATGTCGCGGCGGCAGAACCCGCCGGGCCAATCAATGACATCTACCGCACAATAGGCCTGGCGCTGCGCTTCCGCCACCGTTTCGCCGAGGGCCGTAATGTTTAGCACCCGCCCACCGGTGGCAACGATTTTATCACCTTGCTTGGCAGTACCCGCGTGAAACACTTCGATGCCGACCATCCGAGCAGCGGCATCGAGGCCCTTAATCTCCGTGCCTTTCTCAGGCGTGCTAGGATAGCCGCTCGCGGCCATCACGACGGTCAGCGCCGTCGCGCTATGCCAGCGCAAGTCGAACGATTTCAGCACGCCATCGGCCGTCGCCAACAATGCTGCCAGCAGATCCGACTTCAGCCGCATCATCAGCACCTGCGTCTCCGGATCACCGAAACGGGCGTTGTACTCGATCAGCTTCGGCCCTTCTGCGGTCAGGATCAAGCCTGCATACAGCACACCTTTGTACGGCATGCCGCGCTTGGCCATGCCTGCCACCGTTGGGCGGATGATCTCGGCCATTGTTCGCTCGGCCAGAGCAGGCGTGAAAATCGTTGCGGGCGAATACGCGCCCATGCCGCCGGTGTTCGGGCCCTTGTCACCATCGAACACGCGCTTGTGGTCCTGGGCAGAGCTGAGCGGCAGCGCCGTTTCACCATCACATAGGCAGAAAAAGCTGACCTCCTCGCCGGTCATGAACTCCTCGATCACGACTTCCGCGCCTGCCGCGCCGAATGCGCCATCAAAGCAGGCGGCAATGGCGGCTTCCGCCTCAGCCTTGGTCTCGGCAATGACGACGCCCTTGCCCGCCGCCAGCCCGTCCGCCTTGATGACGACGGGCAGCGCCGGGTGCTGGGCCAGATAGCCCAGCGCCGCGACCTTGTCCTTGAACCGGCCATAGGCTGCAGTCGGGATGTTGAATTCCTTGCACAGGTCCTTGGTGAAGCCCTTCGACCCCTCCAGCTGCGCCGCAAGCTGCGACGGCCCGAACGACTTGATACCGGCCTTGGTCAAATCATCGACGATGCCGGCCACCAGCGGCCCTTCCGGCCCAACCACGACGAAATCGATCTTCTGCGCCTTGGCAAACGCGATCACACTGGCGTGGTCCGCCAGATCCAGCGCCACGCATTCGGCCATGGCCGCAATGCCCGCATTGCCCGGCGCACAGTATAGCTTGGTCAGCAGCGGACTGGCACTCAGCGCCCACGCCAGCGCATGTTCCCGCCCGCCCGAGCCTAGAAGTAAAACGTTCATCTAAGTTGTTTCCTATTGAGTCCGAGCCAGTCAGGCGTCCGATCCATCGTCCTGACGCTCGCGACTCAGACTTTCGCGCTCAATGCGTGCTGCAATTTCGGCGAGGTCGCGGAGAGCACTGTCCAGAGTGCGAAGACGGGGCACGTTACGACAATTTCGGCGTCTAACTTAACCGGTCAAGATGGCCACGAACAAACGCTCGCATATCATCGACGCTATTGTCACCGCTTTCAGCGACCGCTGCATCCAGCTTCGCGCGCAACGCAGTCGTTTTGGCTTGGCTTATCGCAAACCGCACAGCATCCTCAGGCGTTTGGAATGTTCCGGCGGCGAGCTCCGCCTCGATCCAATGCGCGGCATCAGGGGTTAGTTCAATTTTCAAGGCAAAACTCCTTGTGTGCGATGGAGCAACCTACCACGATTTCGAAATTTTCAGCAAAACTACTCGGAATGCTCGCTCGAAAAACCTTGGGCCAAAAAACCTTGGGATAGCGCTGCAACTCGTGCCTTGTGGTGGCCTTGGTTCTGGTACCATAGTGACACTTAGGAACAAATGAGGAATGATTCTCTGTGCCCTCAGCTGCTGCCAAGCTGCCAACTCGTCAGGCCCCAGGCCAGATCGAGGTTGCAACACCGAAGCCGAACGTCGCCGAGTTTTCCGTGTCGGAACTCAGCAACGCCGTCAAGCGCGCGTTGGAGGACGGCTTCGGCTACATCCGCGTGCGCGGCGAGATTTCCGGCTATCGGGGGCCGCATTCGTCGGGCCATGCCTACTTCGCGTTGAAAGATGACAAGGCCAAGATCGAGGCCGTGATCTGGAAGGGTGTGATGTCGAAGCTGCGCTTCCGGCCTGAAGAAGGCATGGAAGTGATCGCGCAGGGCCGCATTACCACCTATCCCGGCTCGTCGAAGTACCAGATTATGATCGACAGCCT
>JAYSVA010000601.1:0-11647 GCA_043718785.1 Hyphomicrobiaceae bacterium | reverse complement strand
TGCCGTTCGCGTCTAACCAGGTTCGCGCCTTTTTGACGGTGTCGCAGTTGGGAATCCCGTAAACCGTGATGGTCATACCGTGCCTGCTGCAGTCCGATGATGCACCAGTGCCAGTTTATTGCCGTCGAGATCGCGAATGTAAGCGCCGTAAAAATCTGGTCCGTACAATGGACGCGGGCCGGGTGCTCCCTCGCAAGTGCCACCAGCTTGGAGGGCTGTGGCATGGGCGGCATCGACTTTCGCGGTGCTGTCCAGCGCCAGTCCGATGGTGACGCCATTGCCAACCGCTGCTGCCTGCTTGTTGAAAGGCCGCATGATCCAGACTTTGCCTCCGCCGGGCAGTTCGTAGCCAAAGGCGTCGGGATAGTCCCCCACCAGTTTGCCGCCGAGAGTCGCCATCAAATCGGCATAGAACAGTTTCGCATTGACCGGATTATCGGTTCCAATGGTGACATAGTCTAGCGACATGGCAATCTCTCCAGGATGTTGAGGCACGGCGACTGATGCAAGAGCCATCTGCGAACACACGTCGAGACGATTGCTGCATAGCACTCATCGTTTAGTCGCGCTTGCCGAAGCGTGGTAGCAAAGTATGGTCCGGCCTGACAGTAAAGAACATGGAGTCGGCCGCATGTCTAAACGACTCCACTTGAGCCCAGACGCGATCCGCCCGGCGCGGTTGAGTGATTTCAGCGCCATCAATGCACTGCGGCAAGATTTGTCGCGGCAATCCCATCGCGAGCGCCCTGATGCGTTCCGTCCGCAATTGCTTGGCGCGACGGAGGCGACATTCCATCAGTGGCTCAATGTTGAAAATCACATCGTGCTGGTCGCGGACGCTGGCGGCGAGGTTGCTGGGTACGCGACCGTCTGGATTGGTGGCGCGCAGGATAGTGACGTGATGTTCCCGTCTGAAAGCCTCTTCATCGGCGAGATCGCGGTATCGCCGGAACATCGGCGGCGCGGCGTCGGGCGATTGCTGTTTGCCGCCGTTGAGGCCGAAGGGCTAAAGCGCAATGTCGAAACCATCGGACTCAGCGTCAATTCGCTGAACGACGAGGCGCGCGCTTTCTATGAGAGCCTCGGCTATGCCGCGCAGGGCGAGTATCGCCGAAAGGTGCTGCGCACAGTTGTGCGGATTGAAAACCCGCAGTAACGATTGTTGGTCTCGTTCCCCCCAGCATAAGGACCGCTCCCCATGACCGACGCTGTCATCGTTTCCACTGCCCGCACGCCGATTGGCCGCGCTTTTAAGGGCGCCTTCAACATGACGCACGGCGGCGAGATGGGCGGACACGTGATCAAACATGCCGTTGCCCGCGCCGGCATCGAGCCTGGTGCCGTTGAGGACGTGGTGATGGGCTGCGGCTTCCCGGAAGGTGCAACCGGCGGCAATATCGCCCGCGTCGCTGCGATTCATGGCGGTTTGCCCGTGTCCGTGGCGGCGATGACGGTCAACCGGTTCTGCTCGTCCGGCCTGCAGGCGATGGCGCTGGCCGCCAATGCGATCCGCAACGACGGCGTGCCGATTGCCGTGGCGGGCGGCCTGGAGAGCATTTCTCTGGTCATGCCAGCGACCAACATGAAGCACTACCAGGACCCGTGGGTAGCGGCGAACAAGCCCGCGATCTACATGGCGATGATCGAGACCGCCGACAATGTTGCTGCCCGCTACGGCATCAGCCGCGAGGCGCAGGATGCTTATGCGCTCGCCAGCCAGCAGCGCACGGCGGCAGCCCAGGCGGCCGGGCGCTTCGACGACGAGATTGTGCCGATGATGTCGACCATGGCGGTCGAGAACAAAGACACCAAGGAGATCACCCATAAGCAGGTGACCCTGAGCAAGGACGAGGGCAACCGTGCGGATACGGTGCTTGAGGGCCTCGCCAAGCTGAAGCCGGTGCGTGGTGACGGGCAGTTCATCACGGCTGGCAACGCCAGCCAACTGTCGGACGGTGCTTCGGCATCTGTGATGATGTCGGACAAGGAAGCGGCGCGCCGGGGCTTAAAGCCGCTCGGCATCTTCCGCGGGTTCTGCGTTGCCGGGTGCGAGCCCGACGAAATGGGCATCGGCCCGATCCACGCCGTGCCGCGCCTGCTCGCTCGGGCTGGCCTCAAAGTCGATGATATCGGCCTCTGGGAGCTCAACGAAGCCTTCGCCTCACAGGTGCTGGCATCGCGCGATAAACTCGGCATTCCGCCGGAGCGGCTGAACGTCAACGGCGGCGCGATCTCCATCGGCCACCCGTACGGGATGAGTGGAGCGCGGCTTGCCGGACATGCCCTAATCGAAGGCCGCCGTCGCGGCATCAAGTACGCCGTCGTCACCATGTGCATCGGCGGCGGCCAGGGCGCGGCCGGGCTGTTCGAGATTGTGTGAGGCTGGACTACCCGGTGATCGACGGCTCTGGCTGATCAAACGGCCAGAGCAAACCGAGATTGAACGTAATCGCCTCGAACGGTGGAGCCGTCACTTCGTCGCTGTCGAAGAACGTGTGGGTCAACAGCCAGTCATTGTCCTGGCGGTTGTACACCTCAAGGCTGCGGATGCGCGGATCAACCAGCCAGTAGTGGTCCACCAGATAGGTTGCATAAATCCGCCGCTTTTCGCCCCGGTCGCGCTTCTCGGTGCTGGGGGAGAGGAATTCACAAATCCAGTCAGGAGCTACCTCAATATATGCCTTGTCGACGGCACCAGCCAACCGCTCCTTGCGCCAACCAGCGAGGTCCGGCGCGACAATGTGAGGACCGAGATGAAGCTCCGGTTCAGAAATAAAGATCCATCCACCAGGTCCGCCAATGCCAAACTGGAATGGACCCGCGATCAGGGTGCCCAGCGACACTTGTGCGGCTCCGTGGCGAGGCACCGGTTTGGGGTGCGTGACGAGATTGCCAAAGAGAATTTCCGCTGTCAGGTGCGGCGGCACGGCTTCCAGGTCAGCGTAGGTCGCGGGTTTCTTGATGGTTTGGTTCATGTGGTTGATCTAATTCGAACTTCGACCTAGTAGCAAGCCAGTTCACACCTTCCCCCGTGCAGCCACCGCCGGGGCCAGGGCGCACAGCATCTCGAACATCATCGACACGCCGACGAAGGCGGTGTTGCCGGACGGATCGAACGGCGGGGCGACTTCGACGAGATCGCAACCGTAGATGTTGAGGCCAGCCAGATGGCGCACCATCTGCTGGGCCTGGAAGGTGGTGTAGCCGCCGATCTCGGGCGTGCCGGTGCCGGGGCAATACGCGGGATCAATTCCGTCGATGTCGAACGACACGTAGATCGGCTCTTGGCCAACGATTTTGCGGGCCTCAGTCATCACGGCATCCGGCCCCTTGGCCATGACCTCCTCGATGCGGAAGATGCGGACGCCGTGTTTCTCGGCGAACTGGATGTCCTCGCCGTCATACATCGTGCCGCGAATGCCGATCTGGACGATGCGCTTCGGGTCGAGCAGCCCTTCCTCGACGGCGCGGCGGAACGGGGTGCCGTGGGTGTAACGGAAGCCGCCGAAATAGTCGTTGTACAGGTCGGTGTGGCTGTCGAAGTGGATCATGCCGAGCTTCTTGCCTTTCGGCACGGCCTTGGCGAGCGACCGCAAAACGGGGAGCGAGACGAGATGATCGCCGCCCGCCGTCATCGGCGTAATGCCGGACTTGACGAGATCATCATAGAACGCCGTCACCCGCTTCAGCGTATCCTGCACATCGGCGGGATTGACCGGCACGTCACCCAGATCAGCACAGTTGGCCACCGCAAACGGGTTGATGCCGGAGACTGGATGCACCATGCGGATCATCGTCGATAGATCGCGCAACTGGCGTGGTCCATGCCGCGCTCCCGGCCGGTTGGTGGTGCCGCCATCCCACGGCACGCCGACGAAGCCGATGTTGACGAGTTTGTGGTCGGCGCTGTCACGCTCAATGAACGGCAGTCGCATGAAAGTCGGTAACCCCGCAAACCGGGGCAGATCCATGCCGGAAATCGGAAGGAAAGAACGGGTCATCTCGGTCTCCAGGATTACAGCCGAACAACGGCATTGGTGGCGTCGTTGCTGGCGGGCAGCTGCGCGAGTTCGCCGAGGGTGATCGGTTTGATCGGCGCACGCAAGCGGAAGGTGCCGACCTTTGCTGGTGAAACCTGGCGCGCGTCGGCGATCAGTTCGGTGACGGTCAGCGCACACAGCCGCCCTTGGCACGGCCCCATGCCGCAGCGCAGGAACGCCTTCATCTGGTTCGGACCTTCACAGCCGAGCGCCACCGTCTCGCGGATTTGCCCGGCGGTGACTTCTTCGCAGCGGCAGACGATGGTGGCATTGCCCTTGTCGTCGTCCGGAGGGATGCGGAATTGGCGCTGCGGCTGATACAGCGTGTCGAGGAAGGCGCGGCCTTTCGCGTGGGCAGCCAGTCGCGCGCGGATAGCAGCGACGGCTGGAGTCGGCGCGTTGGGGCTGAGCGCCTGAACAGCGGCAATGCCCGCCAGCCGTCCGCGCTCCTCCGCCGCCCAGGCCCCTGCGATACCGGCACCGTCACCGGCAATCGCGATGCCCGGAACCGACGTGTTGCCGTCGCCATCAAGGTCGGGCACCCAGCATAGTTGCAATGCGTCCCAGTGATGCTTCACCCCAGCGGCCATCGCCAGATTTGGGTTTGGCACCACGCCCTGATGCAGCAATAGCGTATCGGCCTTGAGCATTTGCGGCGCGCCGCCCTGGACGGCATATTCGACGCCTCCCAGCCGTTCCGCGCCGTTCGCGGCCAGCATTGTCACGTTGCTGATGATGCGTGTTTTGGCGCGGACTTCGCGCATCAACAGCAGCCCTTTGGCGAGCAATGGAGAACGGGCAAACGCCCAGGCATGGCGGGCCGCACTGCGATAGGCCTGACGCGGCGTCGTCTCCAATATGGCTTCGATACTCCCACCCGCCCGTAGCAGTTGCGCCGCGTACAGCCATAGCAGCGGCCCCTGCCCTGCGATGACGGTGCGCCCATCCGGGATGAGGCCGGAGGACTTCAACAAGGTCTGGGCTGCGCCAACGGTCATCACCCCCGGCAGCGTCCAGCCGGGGATCGGAAACGGCCGCTCCATCGCGCCGGTCGCCAGGATGACGCGGCGGGCGGCAATCATCTGCGCTTGCCCGTTGCGGGTCAGGCCGAGGCTCAGGTGGCGGTCCAGGCTCCAGACTGTGGCACCGTTGATGATCGTGGCGCCACTGTTGCGGGCGCTGTCGATCAGCGTGGCGCCCGCCCAGTAATCCGGCCCCAACACATGCGCCCGCACCGGTGAGGTGGTCACAGCGCGGTAGATTTGCCCGCCAGGCGCTGGATTTTCATCCAGTACCAGTGTCGTCAGGCCTGCTGTCGCGGTAACGGCAGCGGCAGCCAGCCCCGCCGGTCCGGCACCCACAATCACCACATCGTAGCTGGTTGAAAGGTCCGTCATCGCCCCGCCTCGCGTCGGCCTTGCTGGGTCTCAATCCGCATGCCGTCGCGGACCTGGACCATACAGCCTTGCCGGTTGCCGACGCCGTCGATGGTGACGAGGCAGTCGAAGCACACGCCCATCATGCAGTAGGGGCCGCGCGGGGTGCCTGACACGGAGGTGGTGCGGCAGTGGGAGACACCGCCCGCCAGCAACGCCGCCGCCACCGAATCGCCGGTGCGGGCCCGGATGGTCTTGCCATCGACCACAATGTTGAGGGCCACGCCCGCCAAATCAGGAAGCCGCCGGAACATCAAACCTCCTGCTGCTGAATGCGCCAACGCGGCTGTCGTCGAGCTTGCCCGCCGCAATCATCGGGGCAAGCTGCAACGCGTGCGCCGCCGCCAGCGTCACGCCGGAATGACAGGTGACCAGAAATGCACCCGGATGTGTGGCAGACTGATCGTAGATCGGAAAGCCATCTGCGGGCATCACCCGGATCGCCCGCCATGATCGCACGATATTGACGTTGGCCAACATCGGGAACATTCGCACCGCCCGCGAAGCGATGACGGCGTTGACGTCCAGGGTCATGTCGGCGGGATTAGTGTCCTCCTCGCGGCTGTCGCCGATCATGACAGAGCCTTCGTCGGTCTGCCGCAGCGTGACAATCGGATGGCGCAGAAACGGCTTGACCCGCTCGGTCACCAGGATCTGCCCGCTCTCCGGCTTCATTGGCGCGTGCAGGCCGACCATCGGGGCGAGCGTCGCGTTGGCGTTGCCCGCCGCTAATACAACCTTGCCCGCATGGATCGCGCCTTTGGGCGTTGCCAACATGAAGCCGCCATCAGCCCGTGTGATCGCCGTGACGCCGTGGTCCGGCAAATATGTGCCGCCCCGCCGTTGCCGTGCCGTATGCAGTGCCCGGAACAGCCGCAGCGAATTGACGTGGCCATCGAGCGGGCAATAACTGCCGCCCACCACATCCGGGCCGATGTCTGGCAGCAGCTTTTTCAGCGCGCTGTGATCAAGGAATTCGGTGGCATAGTTGGCCCGCCCGCCTTGGTTGTGAAAGCGCTGCAGCGTCTGACGACGCGCCTCCAGCTCAGCCTCCGACAGGCACAGATGGAACCCGCCAGGCCGGTCAAATTTCACATCCAGCTCGGTCTCATCCTTGAGGTTGGCCGCAAGCTGGCTCCAGGCATCCGATGATGCCACCGTCCAGTTGGCGTAGTCCGGCAGGCCCAGCCCCTTCGCCTGTACCCAAACCAGCGCGAAGTTCCCGCGCGAGGCCCGCACTGCCGTATCGCCCTCGTCGAGCAGGGCCACCCGCACGCCCGGCTTGGCCAAGCCATAAGCGATGGCCGCGCCGACCAGCCCGCCACCGACCACGGCGATGTCGAAGGATTTAGTGGTGACCAATGTTCTGTCCGTCCTCAAAATTGCTTAGCTTGCTAGGCAAGTCCGTGATTTCTGGTAATGCGTTCGGCGAAACATCAACGCCCGAGGCATTTCATGACCAAACTCAATCTTTCCGTGGCTATTGGCAACTATGATCGCACGCGGGCGCTGATTGACGGTGCCGTGCAGATCGATGGCGTCGATCCCGTCTACATGACGCTGTCGCCGGAGGAGATCTTCTTCCGCGCCTTCCGCCACGCCGAATTCGACATCTGCGAGCTGTCGCTGTCGAGCCATACGGTGAAGACATCGGACGGCACCAGCGCCTATGTCGGCGTGCCTGCATTCGTGTCGCGCGCGTTCCGCCACACGTCGATTTACGTGCGCCGCGACCGCATCAAAACGCCCGCTGACTTAAAGGGCAAGCGTATCGGCCTGCCGGAATATCAGCTGACGGCCATGGTCTGGGCGCGCGGCATTTTGGAGGACGACTATGGCGTCAAACCCTCCGACGTCACCTGGGTGCGCGGCGGCATCGACGAGCCGGGCCGCCCGGAGAAGATCGCGATTAAGCTGCCAGCCGACGTGAGGCTGGAAAACGCCCCGGACGGCGCGACGATTTCTGGTATGCTGGATCGCGGTGAGATCGACGCGTTCATGGCACCACGCCCGCCATCATGCGCGCGCACTAACCCCAACGTCGGCTGGCTGTTCCCCGATCCGACCGCCGTCGCCAAAGACAGTTTCAAGCGCACCGGCGTGTTTCCGATCATGCATGTCATCGGCGTGCGTAAAACCATCGCCGATAAGCATCCGTGGCTGCCCGCCGCCGTGCTGAAAGCGTTCGAGCAGTCGAAGGCGGTGGGCTTGGCGGCGCTGTCGGACACGTCGGCCACCAAAGTGCTGCTGCCGTTCGTCGAGGAGCAGCTGCACGCCGCCCGCGAACTGATGGGCGACAATTTTTGGAGCTACGGCGTTGGGCCGAACACCAAGACACTGGAAGCCTTCGTCCGCCTCCACCACGCCCAAGGCCTGTCGCAGCGCCCCGTGAAAGTGACCGAGCTGTTCCATCCGGCCACGCTAGAGACGGCGAAGGTTTAAGGGGGCAAGGTTGTTTGAAATTATGCATCAGTGTGCTATAGCTCACAGGTAAGGCCATAGCATGCGGGTGTTCGCTGTGAAGCTGTTTGCCAAGTTCCAGAAGCAGGAGCGGATCAGCGACGCCGCACTTTGCGACGCGGTGGCACGGGCCGAGCGCGGTCTGATCGATGCTGATCTTGGGCACGGACTGATCAAGCAGCGCGTTGCCCGCGCTGGCCAAGGGCGCAGTGGCGGTTATCGGACGCTGGTGGCGTATCATATCAAGGACCGGGCGGTGTTTCTCTACGGCTTCGCCAAAAGCGACCGGGGTAACATCAGCAAGGATGAGTTGCGGCTTTTGCGTTTGTTGGCCCCGCAAATCCTGGGTTTGGACGAGGCTGCCATCGAAGCGCGTATCGAAGACGGTGATCTCGTGGAGGTGTCCTGTGGCGACGAAAACTAAAATCCGAGCCAAAGTTGCTTCGGCTACTCCCTCGCGGCTGCGCGTCGAAATCGTTGAAATCGCTGCGATGCTGAACCGTGCGGGCGCAGTCAGCGACGACGAGCTGGAGAAAACCACCATCCGCATGCTCGGCCGTGATGCGCTGCCGCAGATCGAGCCGCTGTCGGCGGCGGATATTGCCGCTGTGCGCGAGCAGGCAGGCGTCAGTCAGGCTGTCATGGCGGGCTATCTCAACGTCGGCGTCAGCACCATCAGCCAGTGGGAGCGCGGCTCCCGCCGCCCCACCGGCACCGCGCTGAAGCTGCTGCACGTGGTTCGGGCCAAGGGGCTGGGCGTGTTGACGTAGGCGAAACAGGCCAGCAAAAAATGCCACGCAAATTACGAAGCCCGAGAACTGTTGCCGGGGATTAAGCCATGTTTGGGTCCATCTTCGCGGAAAAAGAAATGCTCGACGGAAGTGTCTGGAAGACCAAGGTCAGCCCGGATGTTCCGACGAAGTTCTACTAAAAGGGGTGTTAAATCGGTAATACCTTTGGTGCCTACGCTTTTGGAAAGCGCAGTCACCAAATTTATCTCACGTTCATTGCCGAAAAGAATAACGTCAGCAACTACTTGTTCGAAATTTGCCAGCGACAGGTCTGTTCCGGTCAAGCGTTCGATGTGTCGCCAAGCCTCTACCCGACGGTCCATTGATTTGTCTACGCGGAGTTTGTTTTGCTCTCGACGGCGAGTGAAAAAATGCGTCACAGCCGCGACAATCAGACCGCCAACGATTGCGCTTGAGCCCGTTGCTGCGACCGTTTCCCATTGCATTTAGCACTTCCTCGCCCATTGACGCAGGCCGCCGGGTTAGCTAGCGGGCCAATGATGTCAAACTTTTCCCGTGAACGAAATTCCCGCCTAACCCAACAACTTAAACGCCACCCGTGGTATGTTGGGTTACGCGCCGAAATGGCGCTAACCCAACATGCAAGCCCCATCAAGCCTTCAGAGCTTTCACTTCATCCGTAATCTTCTTGGCGGCGTCCGCTAGGTTGTCGGCGGCGACGATCTTTAGGCCGCTCTCGGACAGGATCTTCTTGCCGAGTTCGACGTTGGTGCCTTCCAAGCGGACGACGAGCGGCACAGTGATGCCCATTTCGCGGGCGGCGGTGACGACGCCATCAGCGATGATATCGCAGCGCATGATGCCGCCGAAGATGTTGACCAGAATGCCTTTCACGTTCGGATCGGACAGGATGATCTTGAAGGCGATGGCGACCTTTTCCTTGGTGGCGGAACCGCCAACATCGAGGAAGTTCGCTGGCTCCAGGCCATACAACTTGATGATGTCCATGCTGGCCATAGCAAGGCCAGCGCCGTTGACCAAGCAGCCGATCTGGCCGTCGAGCTTGATGTAGTTGAGGTCGTACTTGGAAGCTTCGACTTCGGCTGGATCTTCTTCCTCGATGTCGCGCAGGGCGACGATATCCTTGTGGCGGAACAGGGCGTTACCGTCAAAATCCATCTTGCCGTCGAGGCAGATCAAGTTGCCGTCCTTGGTGACGACGAGCGGGTTGATCTCCAGCATGCTCATGTCTTTTTCGACGACCATGCGATACAGGTTGCCGACCATCTTCACGCACTGGTTGACCTGATCGCCCTTGAGGCCGAGCGCGAACGCAATCTTGCGGCCATGCATCGGCGAGAAGCCTGAGGCTGGGTCGATGGAGAACGAGTGAATTTTTTCCGGGGTGTCATGGGCGACTTTCTCAATGTCCATGCCGCCTTCAGTGGAGACGATGAACGAGATGCGGCTGGTGGCGCGGTCAACGAGCGCCGACAGATACAACTCGCGGGCAATCGCCGAGCCTTCTTCGACGTACAGGCGCTTCACCACGCGGCCGGCATCACCCGTCTGTATGGTTACGAGCGTGTTGTTCAGCATCTGCGTGGCGAAGGTTTTGACCTCGTCAATTGACTTGGCGAGACGCACGCCGCCAGCGGTGCCGGCTGCCGCTTCCTTGAACTTGCCTTTGCCGCGGCCGCCCGCGTGGATCTGCGATTTCACCACCCAGACCGGGCCCGGCAGCTTCTTGGCGGCAGCAACAGCTTCATCAACCGTGAACGCCGGATAACCCAGCGAGGTCGGCACGTCATAGGCGCGATAGAGGTCTTTTGCCTGATATTCGTGAATGTTCATGGGGTCTGCCCTCTATCGACGGTGATGCGCGGCGGCCAAATGTCAGCCAGTTCGGCGCGTTCTAGCGCGCTCTGCCAGCGTTTGCCAGCACGGCTTTTGGCGGATGTGGATGACGCGACGATCTCCCCGGAATGCCTGAACCTTACGCAGCCGCCTGCTGCCGGGCCCCGCGATCTGCTAGCGCCGCCAGAAAATCGGCCCGCCAGCGTTTGACGTCGCGGGTGCGCACCCGTTTCAGCAGGGCGCGCTGGCGTTCCTGGCGTTCGACGAGCGGCATGGTTAGGCCGTTTTGGATGGCGGTTGCCACCTCGTCGAGATCGTAGGGGTTGACGATCAGCGCCTCGGCTAGGTCTTCGGCCGCCCCGGCGAAGCGCGACAGCACCAGCACACCGGGATCGTCATCATCCTGAGCCGCGACGTATTCCTTGGCGACCAGGTTCATGCCGTCGCGCAATGGCGTCACCAGGCCGATTTTGCAGCTCCGAAACAGCGCCGCCAGGGTCGGTCGCGCCACGTGTTGGTGGATGTAGCGCACCGGCGTCCAGTCGAGATCGGCGAAACGCCCGTTGATCGCCCCGGACAGCCGCTCCAGCTCCTCGCGGATATCGGCGTAGGCGGTCACCTCTTCCCGCGTCGGCGGCGCGATTTGCACCAGGGCGACCCGCTTGAGGTTCTCCGGATACATCTGGAGCAGCCGCCGAAATGCCCGCAGCCGGTCCGGCAGGCCTTTGGTGTAGTCCAGGCGGTCGACGCCGATGATTTGCTCGCGCCCGCCATTACGCTCGGCGAGCCGCTGAATTTGCGCGTCCGCCGCCGCCGTCTGCGCCATCGCGCGGAACGTGTCGACGTCGATGCCAATCGGGAATTCTTGCGCGATGATGGTGCGCCCGAATGCGGTGATGCGCCCGTCCGCCTCCAGGGTCGCACCGGCGTGATCCAGGGCAAAACGCTGGAAATTCGCCGCATCGAGCGCGGTCTGGAAGCCGACGACGTCGTAGTCGAATAAGCAGCGCACCAGCCAGTCGTGATCGGGCACTGCCACCAGCACCTCGGGCGACGGGAATGGGATGTGCAGGAAAAAACCCATGCGGGACGTGATGTGGCG
>JAYSVA010000061.1:0-4518 GCA_043718785.1 Hyphomicrobiaceae bacterium | reverse complement strand
CGACAAAAAATGCGGCCGCTGCCATAGTTGTTGTCAGCAGCAACAGGTCACGCAGCGTTCGTAACGACGGATTAAACTTCGTCTGTGATCGGCGCAAGATCAGCAGGCCATACCAATAGCCGACGCCAATGATAACTGCCTCGATGGCAGCGACCCATATGGGGAACGGAAGGCCTCGCACCCAGATGTCGCTGACAAATGGAGCCAGTGCCAGCAGCGGCGCAAAGCGCAGGCCACTGGTGATGGCAACGGCGATCACGAGGCCGATCGCCGGGTTCCACGGTGTGATGCCGAGCGGGGAAATGGCCGGGCTGAAAGTGGCCCAGTCGAGAACGGCAAATGTCGCGATGCAGAGCAGAGACTTCGCCATATACTCTGCGGTCAATACATTCGACACGTCATTTCCTCAGTCGGTAACTCTCTGCTGACAAACTTGGGCAAACGTTTGAATTCTTGCAGTGATGAATTGCAGACGACCAAGACGTTTTTCGATTTAGCCGCGCCGCAGATACTGTATTTTTACGGAGGGCATCTTGCGACATGCTGAACCGAGTTCTTGAACCTATTCTGGCAACTTGATCAAATCCATCGGCACCTTAGTAGGTCTTATGAGTAACAGCGGCAAGGTCGAGGCCTATTTTACGGGCGTAGCATCGACGTACCAAGCGGCGTCCAAGAGCGCGCTGTGGTCAGTGGTGCGGCGACGCGAGGCCGAGCGCCTAATGACGCTGATGGGTGACGTGCAAGGACGCGACATCCTGGAACTCGGTAGTGGTGCGGGTTTCTACACTCGGCTGCTAGTTGAGCGCGGGGCGCAACACGTCGTTGCTGTTGATTTGTCATCGCGAATGCTCGACGAGTTGCCGCGTGCTAAGGTCACGCCGCTGGTCGGCGATGCGACGAATGTGGACCCAGGTCGCTCGTTTCCGCTCATGCTGTCCGCCGGGATGTTGGAGTTTGTGCCCCGACCCGAGGACGTTTTCAGCAATGCTGCCCGCTTCGCCGAACCGGGTTGCGTGTTCGCCGTTCTGGTTCCGAGCCTGTCGCTGCTTGGCCGCGGCTACCAGCGCTTCCACGCTAGCCACGGTCTGAAGATCAGCCTCTTCGATCAGAGCATCCTGGAAGGACTGGCCAAAGGAACTGGGTGGTCTGTCAATAGCGTGCGTCCCGCAGGCCCTTATAGCCTCTGCGCGCGGCTGACCTTTGCAAAAGCGGGATAATCCAATGCGGGCATTGTTTCTTGTCAACGGTCTCGGCCTCGGTAATTCCACTCGCTGCCACGCCATCATCCAGCGGATGATCGAGCAGGGTGCACAGGTCGAAGTGATCACGTCCGGCAACGGTAAATGGTACTTCGACGGGCGTACTGACGCCGGTCGCGTGCATGCCAATGAGGCGTTTTATTATGCATCTGTGAACGGTAAGATTTCGATCCCACGAACACTGATGTCCGTCGGCGACTTTGCCCGCATCTCCCGGCGTAACGCTGCAGTGGTGAATACAGTTCTCGACACCTACAAGCCCGATGTGGTTTTGAACGATTCCGTCTACACGATCGGGCCGATGAAGAAGCGTCGGATCCCTATTGTCGCGCTGAATAACGCCGATGTCATTCACCAGTCTTACCGCCGTTTTACCAACAAGCCGCCGTCGATCCGGATGCAGTTCTATGCCATCGAGGAGATGGACTATCTGTTCCATCGGGCCCGTGTTGATATGGTACTCAGTCCGAATCTGGATGACAGTCTGCCCGAGCCCGGTGGTAACATCCGCCGCATCGGTCCCATCGTGCGGCGTGGTTATGTGTCCGACAACAGCCGCGGCCCCGTCAAGCGCGTGTTGATCATGCTGAGCGGTTCGCGCTTCGGCACCCCCGTTGCACTTAAGGATGCCCGCTTTCCGTTTCATATCGACGTTGTCGGCCGCGAGGCGCCCAAGGATATGGAACTGCCGCCGAACGTCGTCTTTCATGGTCGGTTGAAAGACAACGTCGATGTGGTTCGTGCGGCTGATCTGATGCTGGTCAATGGTGGCTTCAGTGCCGTGAGCGAGGCGTTCGCGCTGCGTAAGCCTATGGTTGTGCTGCCGATCCCGAACCACGCTGAGCAGTGGGTGAACGGCCGCACGATCGAAAAACTCGGCGTTGGCTTCATGGCCGCTGAGGACGCCATTGAGGCGTCGATGCTGCAAGCCATCGCCAAGATTGACGAGTTGCGATCCGCCTATGATAAGCTTCCCCGATTACGGGATGGTGCGCGCGAGGCTGTGACATTTATTGAAGAACTGGTGCGACGGAGTGGGCGGGTCAAGGATGGCGTCGAAAAACGTGAGTGAAGGTGGGGCTTATGTTTCGGTGGCGATCATATCCGCCCTCTCCGATTGGAGCCTGTTTGCTTTTATTTCCTGGGTCTACCCCACACTTGATGTGGTGTTCGCTCAGGCGCCCGCGCGCCTTGCTGGCGGCTTGGTTGCGTTCGCACTGCACAAGCTCTGGTCATTCAAGGAGCAGGAGGGCACAGGGCTTGGCACCGAGGCTGGGCGCTTTATGGCTCTCTACATTTTCAGTTTCTGCGTATCAATTGGCACAGTGTTCGTTGCTGTGGATCTTCTGGGTTTGAATCGCTTTGGCAGCAAAGGCTTCGCAGATGTTCTGTGTTTTGTGGTCAACTTCCTGGTTATGAAATACTATGTGTTTGCGGCCGCGCGGAATCTGGCAGATGCCGCTGGCGGATTACGCGCCCTGAAGCGGACCTAACGTGAGGTGAGCTTTGGCCAGTGTCGCTGGCCAAGCGTCGCTCATTAGGAAGTCGTGCTCACGATCACGCGCTGTGGTCATGATGTCGAGCTTGGCAAGTTGCGCATCGGAATGGCCGGGGTGGCACATCATCAGAGTGTTGTCGTCGGCCCCGGTGATGAAGCAGTTGCAAAGGTCGCTGAAATCACGGGTGTCGACGTTGAAATCATAGGCACCACTGAAACCGCGATTGGTCGGCACTCCGGCGGCATTTGCGCGCTTCTCAATGCCCGCACCGAGCGCCCCGATCAGCAGCGCTTTTGAGGTCGCGACACCGCGTTGCCAGACGCGGACCGGATTTTCCCGGCACGACCGCACCCAAGTACGTCCGCCGAACCGCGCCGCTGCCTTGACGACCAGATCGCGAACGCCGGGCAGCTGATGCACGTGGTGGTGGCCGTCGATATGTGCTGGTGGCGCACCATAGTGCGAAACAAATCGCGCCAACTGACGCTCGAGTTCAGCTTCAATCTCGGCCAATGGCAGCTGGCGCAGCAAGCCAGCTTTGTGGACTGCTGGCATTGGCGGGCAGTTGCCAGCAGGCGCGAATGTCGGCATGGCCCCGAGCGGCGCATGATCGGTGAGGGTCAGGTGAAGCCCAATGTCAGCGTTGCCAGCAACGGCTTTCAACGCGGCGGCTTCGTCCGGCCAAAACGGTGAGGCTGCCATCACACTGGTCGCAGAAATCCTACGCTCGGCCAAGAGCTCGCGGATGGACCGGCTAACACCTGGAGTGAACGCGTAGTCGTCGGCGCAAACCACGAGACGTTGCATCAAGGAGACCGCCTTACAGTTTAATCTGTTCGCCAATCGGAAGCGACGCAATCAACGCACCAAACGATAGCTTTGGATTGCGGAATGCATAAAACGGCCCAGACTGATGCGCGGCGGCATATTTCGCGATTTCGGCCGCAGTGAAGTAACGCGGGCGATACGCGCCGGTCTTATGTCCATACGACACCTGGACATACGCACGGTGGGCATATTGCGAGAGCGACTTACGTTTCTCGGCAATCGCATGGAGGAACTGTGCTTTGCCCTGCTTGGCGAACAGCGTTGCAAGCTCTGCGTCAGTCAGCCAATCGAGGACTCCGAGTGAGAACACAACGTCTTCTTTCACGGCTGGCATCGTGTCAATGGAGCCGACATGGAACGAGATTTTATCACTCCACCCTTGGTCCGCTTTGCGCTTATTGGCGATTTTAATCGCGTTTTCAGCGATATCGAAGCCGACGTAGCTGGTGGCACCCGCGTCGATAAATTTCTGCGCGATGATGCCGGAGCCGCAACCAACTTCCAGAACAGTCTTGCCCTTCACGTGGTCGTGCAGAAGCTCGACGCCAACCTGGATCCGATAGCGCAGTGATCGGCTGGATGCGTCGGCGATTCGCTCAAGGATCGATCCCTTGGCGGTGCGCGGTTCATAGCGACCTTCTTCCCAGGTGATGATCTTGTCTTCCCAGAATTGTTTTGGATCGACAGCCATGGAGTACGTCCTTTTTCGTGCGTTAGTTTGCGATTTGCAAGTTATCAGTGACCGGGATTTTTACCGGTTTTGAGTTGGTGAAATCAACCGGCCAGGTGCCAAGTAAAACTGGGGGGAAGACATTCGCCTCAAACCTAACTTTGTAGGTCCCCGGTCTGACATCCTGACGTTTGAGCAGTGGTGTGAACGTGCCCTTACCACCAATGAGCCCGTCGTCGATCGGGAAGACGATATCAGC
>JAYSVA010000007.1:0-4850 GCA_043718785.1 Hyphomicrobiaceae bacterium | reverse complement strand
ATCAGCGGCTTCATGCTACGAAATCCATCGCCAACGCCGTCTCGGCAGCCCCGCACCGCCGCCGGTCAGATCCATCCCGGGGTTTTGCAAGAGGCTCTTTCAAGCTTGAAATATCGTGAGCCTCGGCTACGTTGCTGCTGTGACGAATGGCATGCGAGGTGATCCATGCGCGTGGCGGTGATTGGTGGCGGACCGGCCGGGTTGTATTTCTCGATCCTGATGAAGCTGTGCGATGCGGCGCACGATGTCGTTGTCGTCGAGCGGAACCGCGCCACGGATACGTTTGGCTGGGGCGTCGTGCTGTCGGACGACACGCTGAAAAACCTGAGCGCCGCTGACCCGGAAAGTGCGGCTGAAATCCGCCGCCATTTCGCGTACTGGGATGACATCGCGCTGCACCATAGTGGCAGCGTGCAACGCTCAAGCGGGCATGGCTTCTGCGGCATCGGTCGGCGCACCCTCCTTAACATTTTACAGGATCGTGCGGTGGCGCTCGGCGTCGACGTGCGGTTTGAGACCGAGCTCGACGATCCCGGCATCTTGGCCGGTTATGATGTGGTGGTCGCCGCCGACGGTGTGAACTCAAAGCTGCGGGCGGCGCACGCCGACGTGTTCAAGCCCGATATCGACCGTCGTGCATGTAAGTACCTATGGCTCGGCACCAAGCAGACCTTTGCCGACGCATTCACCTTCATCTTTGAGCAGACCGAGGCCGGTTGGATCTGGGTGCACGCCTACCAGTTCGAGCCGGATACCGCGACGTTCATCGTCGAGTGCTCCGAGGCGACGTGGCGCGGCCTCGGCTTTGATACGATGACGACGGATGAGACCTGCCGGGCCTGCGAAAAACTATTCGCCAAGTATCTGAACGGTCACGAACTGTTAAGCAACGCCCGCCACCTGCGCGGCTCGGCGTGGCTGAACTTTAACCGCGTGCTGTGCGAGCGCTGGTCGCACGGCAACATTGTGCTGATGGGTGACGCGGCGGCGACGGCACACTTTTCCATCGGTTCCGGTACCAAGCTCGCGCTGGAAAGTGCGATATCGCTCAGTGATTTGCTGCACAAGGAGGCGACGCGCGAGCAGGCGTTTGCCCGCTACGAGGCAGACAGGCGGCTGGAAGTGTTGCGGCTGCAGAGTGCGGCCCGCAATTCAACTGAGTGGTTCGAAAATGTTGAGCGTTATCTCGATCTCGATCCCGTCCAGCTCAACTATTCGATGCTGACCCGGTCACAGCGGATCGGCCACGAGAATCTGCGCGAACGGGATCCGAAGTGGCTGGCCACAGCCGAAGCCTGGTTTGAGACGAACGCCACCGGCAAACGCCCTGCGCTGCCGCGACCTCCCATGTTCGTGCCGTTTTCACTGCGTGATATGCGGCTCGATAACCGCGTTGTCGTCTCGCCGATGGCACAATACAAGGCGGTGGATGGCTGCCCCGGCGACTGGCATCTCGTGCACTATGGCGAGCGGGCGAAGGGCGGCGCGGGGCTGGTCATCACCGAGATGACCTGCGTGTCGCCTGATGCGCGGATCACGCTGGGCTGTACGGGTATGTATGCGCCAGAACACGAGGCGGCCTGGAAACGCATCGTTGATTTCGTGCACCGGGAGTCGTCGGCCAAAATCTGCGTGCAGCTCGGGCACTCCGGTGCCAAAGGTTCGACCCAGCTTGGCTGGGAGGAGATGGACGCGCCGCTTAGCCACGGCAACTGGCCGCTGGTCGCGCCATCGGCGGTACCGTGGTCGCCGCATAACGCCATCCCGCGCGAAATCACGCTGGCTGAGATGGAGATCGTCAAAGCCCAGTTCGTGCGTGCGGCTGAGATGGCGGCGCGCGCGCGCTTCGACATGCTGGAGTTGCACTGTGCCCACGGCTACCTCCTGTCAGCATTCATCACGCCACTGACCAACCAGCGCTCCGATGCCTACGGCGGCAGCCTCGACAACCGGATGCGGTACCCGCTGGAGGTGTTTGCCGCCGTGCGCGCCGCCTTCCCGGCTGAGCGGCCGATATCAGTGCGCATTTCGGCCAACGACTGGATGGGCGACGCAGGCGTCACGCCGCCTGAGGCCGTGCGGATCGCCGACATGCTGCGGCTGGCGGGCGTCGATATCGTTGACGTTTCTGCAGGTCAGACGTCGGTCGCCGCACGCCCGGTCTATGGCCGCATGTTCCAGACGCCGTTCGCCGATCAGGTGCGCAACGAAGCACACATCGCGACCATGGCGGTTGGCAACATCACCGAGCCCGACCACGTCAATTCGATCCTGATGGCCGGGCGCGCCGATCTGGTCTGCCTTGCCCGCCCGCATCTGGCCAACCCCTACTGGACGCATCACGCAGCGGCTAAACTGGGGTATGGCGGGACGGCGTGGCCAGCTCCCTACTACGCCGGGCGAGATCAGCTGCACCGCCTGATCAACCGACCGGACGTCATGACGGGGAAAGTGTGATGGGTCTCCTCATAGGATGTCATGTTCTGATCACCGGGGCTGGCAGCGGTATCGGCGCGGCTGTCGCCGATGCGGTGTCAGGGGCGGGTGCTGCGGTTACATTGGCAGGGCGGCGCCAGGTACCGTTGGACGAGGTTGCGCACCGATTGGCTCGAGCTGTGGTCTGTGTAGCTGATGTCACCAGCGAGGCGGATTGCGGGCGGCTGGTGGCGGCGGCGCGGGCGGCTCACGGCCCCATCGACATTGTAATCGCCAACGCGGGCGGCGTCACCGCCAAGCCGTTCGCGAAAACAAACCGCGCACACTGGCAGGCCGTGATCGACGTCAATCTGACCGGAACCTATCAGACCGTGCATGCGGCGCTGCCAGATCTGCTGCGACCCCCCGATTTGCTGCGCCATGACGGCAACGGGTGCCCGCGTAGGATCATCTGCATAGCATCGACGGCGGCGCTGAAAGGCTATCCCTATGTCGCGCCTTACGTGGCGGCCAAGCATGGCGTCGTCGGACTCGTCCGGGCCCTGGCGGCGGAATTTGCGAAAACGCCGCTGACCGTCAACGCGGTGTGTCCCGGCTATGCCGACACGCCGATGTTTGCGGCGAGCATTGCCAACATCACCGCCAAGACCGGGCGCAGTGCCGACGATGCCGCCAGCGACCTGCTTAAGGGCAATCCCCAAGGCCGTCTGATCGATCCGCGCGAAGTCGCCGAAACGGTGCTGTGGCTCTGTTCCCCCGCAGCACGTTCTGTCACGGGGCAAGCCATCGCGATCTCGGGTGGCGAGGTATGAGCAGGTCCCCGCGCGCGCCAGCCCCATCTCTTACCTATGACAAACAACGCCTGCGTTTGTGGCTGCGCATGCTGCGCGTTACGCACAGTATCGAGGCGGAACTGCGCGAGCGGCTGCGGATCGAGTTCGAGACCACGTTGCCGCGATTCGATGTGATGGCGGCGCTGTTCCGTTACCCGACAGGGCTGACCATGACGGCGCTGTCAAGGCAGTTGCTGGTGTCGAACGGCAACGTCACCGGCATCATTGAGCGTCTGGTCGGCGATGGCCTCGTTGTGCGTGTCGCCGTGGACGGTGACCGGCGTGCCACCATGGTTCGGCTGACACCGCAAGGCACAGCCCGCTTCGAGGCGATGGCCGCTGCCCACGCCCGCTGGATCGAAGAGTTGCTTGGCGCGGTACCTGCCGGTCTCATCCCAGGCGTGATCGACGCCCTTGACGCCACATCCGTGCATCATCTGGCCGACTTAGCCGAACCAATGGAGACCTGACATGGCGGCATTCAGTCCGAAGCACTTCATCTGGCGGCAGGATGGCAGCATCGGAATCGCGACGCTGTCCCGTCCCGACCGCAAGAACCCTCTGACCTTCGACAGCTACGCCGAAATGCGCGACACCTTCCAGGAGCTGGCACGCGGCGGCGATCTCGGGCGCCAGGTCAAGGCTGTGGTGTTCGCGTCGAACGGCGGTAATTTCTGCTCAGGCGGCGACGTGCACGACATCATCGGGCCGCTGCTCGACCGCGATATGGTTGGCCTGCTGCAATTCACCCGCATGACCGGCGATCTTGTCAAAGCGATCCGCAAGTGTCCGCAGCCGGTGGTTGCAGCTGTCGATGGTGTGTGCGTCGGTGCGGGTGCGATGGTCGCGCTCGCAGCCGACATCCGCTTTGCAACACCGGCCGCCAAAGCCGCCTTCCTGTTCACCCGGGTCGGCCTTGCCGGGTGCGATATGGGTGCGTGCGCCCTGCTGCCCCGCGTTATCGGTCAGGGCCGCGCGGCTGATCTGCTGTACACGGGCCGGTCGATGAGCGCTGAAGAAGGCGAACGCTGGGGGTTCTATAACCGCATCGTCGCCGCCGACGCACTGGAACGCGACGCCGTCGCCTATGCCCGCGCCCTGGCAGACGGGCCGACGTTCGCACATATGATGACCAAGACCATGCTCGACCAGGAGTGGTCGATGACGGTCGATCAGGCCATCGAGGCGGAAGCGCAGACCCAGGCGATCTGCATGCAGACCCGCGATTTCCGCCGCGCCTACGACGCCTTCGTCGCCAAGCAACGCCCGGTGTTCGCCGGGGACTGAGGGTATAAGAAAATTGACGATGAACTCCGAGGCTGCATCCCCACAGCCGTCATCCTCGGGCTTGTCCCGAGGACCCATCCCTCAGCGAGGAAGGTGGCGAAATGAGAACGCAAGCTGCGCCGCTGATGTCGGGCATCAACGGCGGCATTTGTTGCACCCTGGGTCCTTGGGACAAGCCCAAGGATGACACCTTAGGCCACTAGTGTCCGGAATCCGGCGTCTGATGATGCTCGCAGATCATTGAGAAGTATAGCATAAATCATCCTTTCGGGGGTGTCATCGACTTGAACTGCC
>JAYSVA010000600.1:0-11663 GCA_043718785.1 Hyphomicrobiaceae bacterium | reverse complement strand
GCGCCAACGCCAACGCCAGTTGATTGGCGTTGATCGTGTGCATTTCGTCGGCGCCATGCACTGAACACGTGCCGATGCTGCCAAGCTGGCTGCGGGTGACGCCGCAACGTTTCAGGGTTACGCCGAGGCGGATGGCGCACTGGTTGGCAAACACCGGAGTGCCGCTCAGAATGACTTTACCTTCGAGGTTGGTGAGCTGATGCGGTGCGATGCACGGCGTCATTACACTTTCGTTGGCCGGATGTGCCCGCCACAGCTCGTTGAACGCGACCATATCACCCTCCGCTGCGCAAATTGTCAGGGCGCAGTATAGCGCGGAATGGTTTGGTTGCCATCAAAACAAAATGCCACCAAATGTTACCTATCCGATGCGCGTTGCGCTCGCGACGGACATGGGCTGGAAGTGGCCAATAGGGCGAGGTAAACGATGATGCGGCAGGGGCAACCAGCGGCAATTCGACCGCATCGCGTCGGCGATATTGGCTGGGTCATCCACCGCCATGGTGTGATCTACGCTGAGCAATACGGTTGGGATTTGACGTTCGAAGCGCTGGTCGCGCGGGTTGCCGCAGATTTCATCGATCAGTTTGATGGTGCGCGCGATTGCTGCTGGATTGCTGAACGGGATGGCGAGATTTTGGGCGCGGCGTTCGTCGTCAAGACTGCGGATCCGGGGATTGCCAAGCTGCGGCTCGTCTATGTGGAGCCGTCGGCGCAAGGGCAAGGCGTCGGTCGCCTGTTGGTCGAACGCTGCATGACGTTTGCCCGCGATGCCGGATATCGCCGGATGGTGCTGTGGACCAACGACGTGCTGCTGCCCGCCCGCGCGCTATACGAGAAGCTCGGCTTTGTCATGACGGATGCCAAACCCTACCGCGGCTTCGGGCGCGATCTCGTCGGCGAAACCTGGGAGCGGGATTTGTGAGCCTCAACGTTGACACGTCGCGTCCATCAATGTCTCCTCAGGCCCAACATCAGCTCTCGACGGAAACGGCACATGAATTTCAAAGGCAAAACGGCGCTCGTCACCGGCGCGGCGTCTGGCATCGGCTATGCAACCGTGAAGGCGCTCGCTGAGGCGGGTGCAAGTGTGATCCTGACCGACGTGAACGAGGCGGCGGGCAGCAAAGCGGCGGCGGGACTGGTTGCGGTCGGCCATCAGGTGAAGTTCCTGCGGCTTGATGTGACGGATCGCAATGCGGCCGATGCAGTTGCGGCCAAGATCAAAGCTGATACGGGCAAGCTGGATGTGCTGGTCAATGCCGCCGGGTGGGACCTGATCCAGCCGTTTATGGAGAACACGCCGGAGTATTGGGACAAAATCATCGCGCTCAACTTCCTTGGCCCCGTGCAGGTAACACGGGTGCTGCTGCCGCTACTCATGGAGTCCGGTGATGCCCGCATCGTCAACGTGTCAAGCGATGCAGGCCGTGTCGGCAGTTTTGGCGAAACCGTCTATGCTGGGGCTAAGGGTGGCATCATCGCCTTCACCAAATCGCTGGCCCGCGAGATGGTACGCAAGAAGGTGCGGGTCAACTGCATCTGTCCGGGTCCGACCGATACGCCGCTGTTCGCCGCCCAGTCCGACAAGATGAAAGAGGCACTGGTCAACGCCATTCCGATGAAGCGGCTCGCCAAACCATCCGAAATTGCTGACGGCATTCTGTTCTTCGCCAGCGACCGCTCCAGCTTCTGCACCGGCCAAGTGCTAAGCGTCAGCGGCGGCCTAACGATGGTGGATTGAGCGCAAACCTGATACAGTTGTTGGGAAGGAGACTGCGATGTCCGACTCCAAAACTGCGGTTCGTCAGGTGCCATCATCAGCGGCGTCGACACCGGTCGTCCTGTCGCAAGCCGAGCAGGATGAGCGCCGTGAGCAGTTGCGCCGGGCCTATCATGAGAGCCTGATTGAAGGCGGCACGCTGGATCCAGCGACGGATTATATTGATGAGGCTTTTATCCGGGGTGATGTGGATACGACGGGCGCGATTGCCATGGTCAAAGCCCATTATGGACTGCCGCGCAAATCGCAATGAGTTATACCAGCGAGTCCAGCGAGCTTATCGGTTGACACTTTGCCCCAAGCAACACCCCAACCTCCCGCTTTCCCGGAATCCGTTTCGAGCGCAGCTCGATCCGGATATCCGGGATCTTTACGTCTGAATGTTTGGCGAGATTTAGCCCACTGGCGCCGGGAAAGACCCCGGATATCAGAACAGCGCGTGCGCTGATCTGATTCCGGGGAAGCAAAAAATTGAAAGAGTCGTCGGTTTGGCGCACTGGAGTATTCTTGTCGACGGCCGAACGGACAACAAAAAAGCCAAGGCGGTGAGGCCTTAGCTTTTTCATCGTGTGGCTGACGTGAGAGCTTAGCTGTTCGCAGGAATCGGCAGCAGCATGCTGCCAGCGCCGCCTGAGGACACTTCCGGGCGGGTGACGCCAGCGGTTGGGTCTTCCGAGCGGCGTGACTTGCCTTCGAAGAACGCGCCGGTTTCGATCGACAGCGTCTGGTGATAGATGTCACCATCAACGTGGCTGGATGATTGCAGCATAACTTTCTTGCCGCGGATCGAACCCATGACGTGGCCGCGCACGACCACTTCTTCGGCAACGATCGAGCCGGTGATTTTGGCTTTCTCGCCAACGACGATGTGCGATCCGTGCAGGTCGCCCTGAACTTCGCCATCAACTTGCACTTCACCTTTGGAGACGAGGTTGCCAAGAATGGTCAGATCAGGACCGATCACCGATGGCTGAACGCGGTCACCAGGACGCGAAGCGCTGGTAACGGGGCGGGGCTGCACGGGGGCGGCGGCAGGCGGCAAAGCCGGAGGTGCCATGGTCGGGGTAGCGGCGGCCAAGTTCACAGGCGCGATCTCCTTGTCTGGTTTCTTTGTCGTGAAATTCGAAAGCATGTCGTTCAGTCTCCCCCTGATGTGCGGACGGCGTCGGAGCTAGTTCGCCTGGGTGGTTGCCCACTTGGTTGCTCTGACAACCTACCGCAATCCCCCATGATCCGGCGAGTACTCATTTTATCCATCCCAAGATGACTGTTGATGGTCACCTTGGCGCTTAAACAGTCAAACTCACCGAGCCACAAAACCAGTCAAAACTGGTGGGGTCTGGCTGAACCCAACTCGCCACTCCGTCGAATCAGGTCATGTCTGTCTCTCTTATACGATAGATACAATTTTACTTAACTGAGTTTGCGGGTGTGGCGATTTTACGGTTGCTGTATGGCAGCCAAGCGACAGGTGTTTATTTGGGTGATCCCAGGGCCGATAACGGTTTGTAAAATCCGGGGGTAAGTCCGGCTTCTGAACGCGCGGATTCATTGAACGGCGGCTTAATCGGACCGCGAAAATTGTCCCGTACCAGTTTGTGGAATGTCGGCTCAGGCGCCAGCCCGGCTTGGCTGCACAGGTAGCGGAACCATTTCGCGCCAAACGCGACGTGCCGCTTCTCATCACGATAGATGATGCCGAGAATGTGCGCTGATGCTGGGTCGCCTGCGGCTTCCAGGCTGGCGAGGATGCTGGGGGTCACATCGAGCCCGCGCGCTTCCAGCACCAGCGGCACAACCGCGATGCGGGCCAGCAGATCGTGGCCGGTCGCCTGCGCCGCCTGCCAGAGGCCATCGTGAGCGGGCAGATCGCCATACTGGCCGCCCATCTCAACGAGGCGATTGGCCAGCATTTCGAAGTGCTTGGCTTCTTCCAACCCGACCTGCACCCAGTTGTCGAAGAAGTCGCGCGGCACGTCTTCATGCACGAACCGGCCAACCAGATCCCAGGTCATATCGACGGCGTTGAGCTCGATGTGCGCCAGCGCGTGCAGCATGGCGAACCGGCCCTTTTCGCCACCGACCGCGCGTTTCGGCATGTTGCGCGGCGAAATCAGCTCCGGTTTGTCCGGGCGGCCGGGCCGGTCCGGCATCCCTGCATCAGTGCTGAGGCGGCCAAGCGACAGCTGCCGCCCGAACCACGACTTCGCCGTTAGCTTAGCCAGCCGCACCTTCTCAGCCGTGCCCGCCGTGCTGACGATGGCGCGTGCTGCCCGGGCCAGAGATGCGGGGATCGCGGCGGACGGCGTTTCGGAGTTGAGGTCGTCCGTCGCCATGGTGGTGCTTATTTCTTGAGTGCTTGGACCGCAGCCAGCACGGCTTCGGCGTGTTTCGGGACTTTCACTTTGCGCCAGACTTCGGCGATTTTGCCTGTGCTGTCGATCAGGAATGTTGCCCGTTCAACGCCCAAGTAGGTCTTGCCGTACATCGATTTTTCGACCCAAACGCCGTAGGCAGTGGCGACGGCCTTGTCTTCGTCGGCGCCGAGCTGCACGGTCAGCTCGTGCTTCTTGGCGAATTTGGCGTGGCTGGCGGCGCTATCTGGTGAAACGCCAATGATGGTGGCGCCGGCGGCTTTGAAGTCATCGACGAGGCAGCTGAAATCTTTGGCTTCGGTGGTGCAGCCGGGGGTGTCGTCTTTGGGGTAGAAATACAACACGACAGGGCCGCTCTTGAGTTTGGACAGGTCGATCAATTTGCCATCGGCCCCAGAAATTGAAAATTTTGGGGCGGGAGAACCTGCTGCCAGCTGGCCTGTGGGGGTGCTATCAGACTTCGGAGCGGGCATATTGGCGAGCCTTTCTTTCGACGTGATGTTAGCTACTTCATCGGTATGTGGCGGGGGCAATCAGTGATTGCCCTATCACCGTACTACGCTTTTTGGTGGATTGCTGGATGCGCGAAGGTTGCAATTTACGGGTTGCCGCAAGGTAGCCGGGTGGGGATTTGATTGAAGAACGGGTCGGAGCCGAACGCCACGCCGCCCGCCGTCCGCACGCCTGTGCGGAAGGCGAAGGTCGATGCGCGCTCGGCCTCTCGTTCTGTGTCTCCAAAGGGCTCGCGTTTCGGACGGATTGCTAAACGCACCGGGCGCGTGATGGCCAAGGTGCTGCTGCCCGTGATGATGCTGGCTTGCCTGGGGCTTGGGTTGCTCTATGTGCGGCTGCTCAATGGCCCGGTTTCACTGAAGTTTCTGGCGGAACCGATTGCCCGCAGCATCGGCACCGAGTTGCCGGGCTATGGCGTGGTGATCGAAGATGCACTGGTGCGCCTGACGGATAGCGGCGGCATGGAATTCCGGCTGCGAAATGTGCGCTTTACCGATAACGAAAACCGCGCCGTTGCGGTGGCACCGTTGGCGGCGATCAATATGAGCTTGCCTGCGCTTAAGGTGGGACGGCTGGCACCAGCACGCATCGTGTTGATCGAACCTAGGCTGTTGCTGAGCTACTCGGAGCAGGGCGGTCTCAATTTTCGCGTGCCGGAACTCGTTGAGCCTGCCAGCGCGCAATCGTTGGAGCCAGCCAAAGTAGCGCCGCCGTCGAATGTGAACCCGAAAACGGGTGTCCCGCCTGAGCCTGACCGGCTTGATATCGGCCGGATGATCGCTGAGCGGGCGCAACGGGCCCGGCAGCGATCCGATGCGGTGTCGTTTCTGCGTGCTTTTGGTGTGCGCAACGCCGTTGTGGCGCTCGACTTCGCCGGGGCCCGGTCGATCTGGACGATACCGGAAGCCGACCTCGATTTGAACCATGGCAAGCGCCGCAGCACGCTTGCGGGCCAAGCCTCCGTGGCGTCGGCGACTGGCCCGTTTAGTCTCTCGTTCCGGGTCGAGGATGCAGAAAAAGAAAAGACCGTCAGCCTGCAGGTAGCGTTCAAGGATTTCGTGCCGCGCGGGCTTATGACGATTTTGCCGGACGTTGCCGGCCTCGACGTTCTCGACGCGCCTTTGCAAGGGGATGCGCAATTTACGTTTGCCAATACGGGTGCCTTGCAGGTGGCACGGGCGCAGGCGGAGTTGGGGCGCGGCATGGCGCGTTTTTCTGTGGCAGTGGAAGACCAGATCCCGATTGAGAGCGGGCGGCTGGCGATGCACTATGATCCGGTCAAAGGGCAGTTTGAGATTGCTCAGGCGAGTGCCATCTGGGGTACGCACCGCCCCCGTGTGGTGGTGCCGGGCATCGCTGACGCCACCCAGGCCGGGCAAAGCCGTGTGAATCTGACGGGGCTGATTACCAAAGCACCCGTGGCCGAGGCAGCCGATGCTTGGGACATCGATTTGCGCAGCACGAACGGCGTTCTCGACGATGATGACCCGACGACGGCGGCACTGACGCTGGAGGCGTTGCAGTTCCAGGGGCGCTTAACGCCAGCCAATAGTCGGCTGCGGATCAACAAAGCGCTGATCCGCGCGGGCGGCACCGAAGTGTCGACTACCGGCGAACTGTTTGGTGCGTCCGGTACGTCGGCTGCCGGTATCAAGCTCGATGGCAAGATCGGCGCAGCGTCGGTGCAGACGGCGAAAGTTATCTGGCCGCTGCCGTTAGCGACCACAGCCCGTGCCTGGGTGATGCGCCACGTCACCAAGGGGCGGTTGCTGGGCGGGACGTTTCAGATTGCGTTGATGGCTGGCAATGAACGCGATCCGGCCCGGCGTAACCTGCCCGCATCTGCCCGGCCGCCGCACAAACTAGGCGTTGATGATCGGATTTCGCTGACGCTGGAAGCGGCGGATGCGCAGTTTTTTCCGGCCCGTGGCGTCTCGGCAATTGATGCGCCGCGTGTGCTGGTCCGTATTGAAGGCGACAGCATGGAAATCGCCATTCCGGACGGATCGACACAAGTTCAGGCTGGAGCCGCCAACGCGGCCCGCCGTGTCACCTTCAAAGCGGCACGACTGACGGCGGTGGATTTACATGGACCCCGCACGCCGACCGAGATTGTGTTCCGTGCACAAGGCGGTCTGCAGGGTGCGCTCGACATCTTGGACCAGGAAAAGATCAACCTGGGACCAGCATCAGCGGGGATGTCGGCAGACGGCATCGACGGCAAAGTTGATGCGCAGGTCAAGATTTCGCTGCCGCTGATGAGCGGCATCGAACGCAGTGACATCAAGGTTGAGGCGAAGGCGCGACTGACTGACGGACGGGCCAAGAATCTAGCCGGTGCCTACGATATTCAGGGCGCGACAATCACCCTGGATACTAGCGAAAAAGCGGTTGAGGCGAAGGGCGATCTACTGATCGGCGGCGTGCCAGCGAAATTAACGTGGCAGCGCATTTTTGGTGTGCCGGACGATAAGCAGCCACCGCTGCGGGTGACGGCGAAGCTGGATAATGCCGACCGCAACGCGCTGGGCATGGACGTCAACAGCATCATCCAGGGCGAGGTGCCGGTGGAGCTGACGGCAACGCGCGGACCAAAGGGTGAGGTGCAGGCCAAGGTCCGCGCTGATCTGACGGCGGCGGATATGGTGCTGGAGGAGCTGTCCTGGCGCAAGCCGCCGGGGCGCACAGCGGTGCTACAGTTCGATATCGGCAAAGATGTCACGAAGGAGGGCGCGCGCAGTCCGCGCATCAAAACCGAGCTGCAGAACTTCAAGTTGGTGGGTGACGATATCGCGGTCGATGGCTGGCTTGGGCTGGACGTGAAGTCAAAGCCGGTGGAGTTCCACTTCCCGGATTTCTCGCTAAATGTGGTATCGAGGCTGGATATCGGCGGCGTGCTGCGGCCGGACAATATTTGGGACATTAAGGCGCGCGGCCAGACGTTTGACGGGCGTGAGCTATTCAAGTCGCTATTTTCGGTTGGCCAGGTTGGCGGCAAGGCCGTCGAGCCGCCCCGCAAGGATCAGACAGGGGCTGATATCAAGGCCGAGATCGAGACGATTATCGGGCAGTCTGAAATTTCGATGCGGAACCTAAAGCTGCAGGGGCAGCGGCGCGGCGGCAAGCTAGTGACGCTGAACGCGACGGCGGGTATTGATGGCGGTAAGCCGCTGGACATCAGCATTGTTCAGGCCACCCCCAACCAGCGCAAGATGGTCGCGACGTCAGATAACGCTGGGCAGGTGTTCCGGCTGATTGGCTTCTATCCGAACATGAATGGCGGCCAGATGCGGCTTGAGGTCAATCTCGATGGCCAGGGGGCCGCCGAAAAGACCGGTCAGCTGTTTGTACGGCGTTTCCAAATCTTGGGTGACACTGTGGTTGGGCAGGTGCTGCAATCGCCAGATGAGGCCGCTACGGGCCGCCGATCCGGAAGCCGCGGCCCGGTCCGCGAGGCGATTGATTTCGATACGCTGCAGGTGCCGTTCAAGGTTGGACACGGCTACTTTACGTTAGATGGAGCGCAACTGCGTGGCCCGCTGCTTGGTGCCTCGATTGCCGGTCGAGCTGATTTGCGGGCGCAGAGGCTAGATCTCGGTGGTTCCTACATTCCGCTGCAGGGTCTCAACGCCGCTTTGGCTGGTCTGCCAGTGCTGGGTCAACTGCTGACCGGGCCGAAAGGCGAAGGCATGATGGGCATCACGTTCGCAGTACAGGGGCCGATGTCGGCACCACAGGTCACGGTGAACCCGTTGGCGTTGATTGGTATTGGCCCGTTCCGTGATTTGTTCCAAATGTCCACACAGAACACCACGATCACCCCGCGCGACGACAAACCAGCGGCGGTGCCGATTCCACGAAAGTCGTCGGTCGGACCGACCGTCAATGAGCCGGTGCGGTCGCCAGCGACGGCCGTGCCGAAAAAATCGACAGTGCAGCCGGAGGTTGGCGGAAGCGGCTGGTCGTCAGATCTGAAGCCTGCCCCGAAGGCACGCGTTGTGCCGCCAGCAGCGCCCGTTCAGTAGCTCTCAGCGGGGTTCTCCGGCCAGTTCGTTCAGCACGCGACAACAATTTCGCCGTCGCACCGTCTGCTGCGGCTGCACGGAGCTAGCGGATGTCACAGTCGTGTGCTAGGGCACCCTCAAATGACGCAGCCCACAGCATGAGAAATGCCTCATCTGGCTTCTCATCTGCTTAGTTTCCGGACGCCCGGGAACATGGCCGCCGCAATC
Source organism: Hyphomicrobiaceae bacterium (assembly GCA_043718785.1). Lineage (GTDB taxonomy): Bacteria > Pseudomonadota > Alphaproteobacteria > Rhizobiales > Hyphomicrobiaceae > JAYSVA01. Next base: position 2,760 of record JAYSVA010000600.1, on the reverse strand, counting down.
TCTCGCTGCTTATACTCAAGGAATACCACATGCTCCGCATGGATCTACGAAACATTGCTATTATTGCGCACGTTGACCACGGCAAAACGACGCTCATCGATGTGCTGCTGAAGCAGTCCGGTTCGTTCCGCGACAACCAGAAGGTTGCTGAGCGGGCGATGGACAGCAACGATCTCGAGCGTGAGCGCGGCATCACCATTCTGGCGAAATGTACCTCGCTGGTCTGGAAAGACACGCGCATCAACATCATCGATACCCCGGGCCACGCGGACTTCGGTGGCGAAGTTGAGCGTATTCTCAGCATGGTCGACGGCGTCATCGTGCTCGTCGACGCCTCAGAAGGGCCGCTGCCACAGACCAAGTTCGTGCTGTCGAAAGCCCTAAAGCGCGGCTTGCGCCCGATTGTGGCGATCAACAAGATCGACCGTCCCGATCAGCGCTTCCAAGACGTGCTGAACGAAGTGTTCGATCTCGTCGCCAACCTCGACGCCACCGACGAGCAGCTCGACTTCCCGATCCTGTACGGTTCTGGCCGCGATGGCTGGATGGCGATGACGCCAGAAGGCCCGAAGGAAGATATGGCGCCGCTGTTCGATCTGGTGATCAAGCATGTGCCCGCCCCGACCATCGAGGAAGGGCCGTTCCGCATGCTGGCGACGACGCTGGAAGCCGACCCGTATCTGGGCCGCATCCTGACCGGACGCATTGCGTCCGGCACAGTGAAGCCCGGCCAGGCGATCAAATGCCTGTCGCGTGACGGCACAGTGCTGGAGAACTGCCGCGTCACCAAAGTGCTGGCCTTCCGCGGCCTTGAGCGCACGCCGATTGAACTTGGTGAAGCCGGTGACATCGTCGCTATCTCGGGCATCACCGAGCCGACCGTTGCCGACACCTTGTGCGATCCATCGGTTGAAACCCCGATCGATTCGCAGCCGGTTGATCCGCCGACGCTGTCGATGACCTTCCGCATCAACGACGGCCCGTTTGCCGGTCGTGAGGGCGACAAGGTGCAAAGCCGCGTGATCCGCGAGCGCTTGCTAAAAGAAGCTGAGCGCAACGTCGCAATCAAGATTAGCGAAAACGTCGGCGCTGATGCGTTCGATGTAGCTGGTCGCGGCGAATTGCAGCTCGGCATTCTGATCGAAACGATGCGCCGCGAAGGCTTCGAGCTGACCGTGTCGCGGCCGCAGGTCGTCATGAAGACCGGCGACGACGGCGAGAAGATGGAGCCAATCGAGGAAGTCATCATCGACGTCGATGAAGAGCACTCGGGCGTCGTGGTCAAGAAGTTGTCGGAACGCAAAGGTCAGATGCTGGAGATGCGCCCATCGGGTGGCGGACGTCAGCGTCTGGTGTTCCTGGTGCCAACGCGCGGGCTCATCGGCTATCAGGGCGAACTGCTGACCGACACGCGCGGCACCGCCGTGATGAACCGGCTGTTCCACAGCTACGCCGCGCACAAGGGCAGCATCGAAGGCCGCCGTGAAGGTGTGCTGCTGTCCAACGGCGACGGCGAAGCAACGACCTACGCGCTGTTCTATCTGCAGCCGCGCGGGCCGCTGATGATCGATCCGCAGACCAAAGTGTACGCCGGCATGATCATCGGCCAGCACACCCGTGAAAACGACCTGGAAGTGAACGTCCGCGAAGGCAAGAAGCTGTCGAACGTCCGTGCCGCCGGTAAGGACGACGCGCTGATCCTGACACCGCCGATGCGCATGACGCTGGAACGCGCCATGAGCTACATCCAGGACGACGAATTGGTCGAAATCACCCCGCAGTCGATCCGCCTCCGCAAACGCTGGCTCGATCCAAACGTCCGCAAACGCAACGAGCGGGCTGCTGGTTAAGTTTGAAGGGGTGGCGCAAGCTGCCCCTTTTGATTTTTTCCACCGGCGGTAGAAGCGCTACAAGCGGTCTCCATGGATGTAATCATAGCGCTTCCACCAAACTATCCCTGATCGTGCCCGGTTCGAGTTTGGATCAAGCATAAGTGCGCGCTGATAGTCGGCAATCGCGCTGTCGTTAGCGTGAGCAGTGAACGAGTCGCCACGATCACAATATGTTTCTGGATCATTTCCAATGAGAGCAATGGCCTTTCCAAACATTGCGACAGCTTGTCGGTGTTTACCCAAGATAGCCAAGCTGCGGCCTCGTTCCACAAATAATCTAGCGTTGCGCGCCGGTATCGATACTGGCGGCCGTCCAATCAATTTCGTCAAGTGACCGAGCAATCGTGTGACCTCTGGCGCGTCTGGCGCTTGGTTCCATCTGATAAAATCTTCATATTGGTCAAGGTGATAGAGCACGTTTACGTCACAGGGCTGAATTTTTGTTGAAACCAGCTTACCAAGATGTTGCGCCAAAACGTATTCGCCGAGTACTGCATCTGATGAGACGCTCATTGAGCACCACAGTACAACCACCGCGTTGGCTGCGCGGATTTCTTGGTCGATCTGGAGCGCATAGTTTGTGCCATTGACCAATTTATGGTCGAACCACACGGAATACCCGTAGTTTTCGAGCACCGACGCGAGGTGTTTCGCCACCGCCCGCCGCTCGCTCTTATAACTGATGAAAATGTCTGCCATGTTAAGTCACCTCCATGTGCGTTGGTGACTCCCCATCGGCAATTGTGGAACAATTGTCCACCTGGTCCGACGTAAAGACCCCTGACAACTTCGTCTCGCGTTGCTCGACTTCGTTTCCGGGGACGCGTGGGGAGGGGTTGGTTGCTCTGGCACCGGGAGCACGGGTGGC
>JAYSVA010000599.1:0-11667 GCA_043718785.1 Hyphomicrobiaceae bacterium | reverse complement strand
GCAGCCCTGCTGCTAACGCCGTTTCTCTACTACCTGCCGCAGGCGACGCTGGCCGCCACCATCATCGTCGCGGTGCTGTCGCTGGTCGATCTACCCGCTCTGAAACGCACCTGGGACTACTCGCAGAGCGACTTCACGGCGATGGCGGCAACCATTTTGGTGACCCTCGTATCCGGCGTTGAAATCGGCATCGTCACGGGCGTGCTCGTGTCCATCGCCTTGCACCTGTGGCGGACCAGTCAGCCGCACTGCGCCATTGTCGGCCGGGTGCCCGGCACCGAGCATTTCCGCAACGTCAACCGTCACAAAGTGCTGACCAGCCCTGCCGTCATCAGCATCCGCATTGACGAGAGCTTGTATTTTCCCAACGCGCGGTTTCTGGAGGAGCACATCAGCGAGTTGGCGGCCAATCAACCGCTGGTCCGGCACATCGTGCTGATGTGCCCGGCGGTCAATCATATCGACGCCAGCGCGCTCGAAAGTCTGGAAGCAATCAACCGCAATTTGAAGGCATCCAGCATCCGGTTCCACCTGTCCGAGGTCAAAGGGCCCGTCATGGACCGCCTCAAACGCAGTCATTTTCTTGAGGAGCTCACGGGCGAAGTCTTCCTCTCGCAATTCGACGCGGTGCGCAAACTCGACCCCCAGATGGCGCGCGACTAGCTCGGATATCGCCGGAACAGATCTGAACAAGGCGAACCAGCGACGCACCTCGCCAGCAATGACTCGACTAAAAAAAGAAAGTGAAGTGAAGCATGACTAAGCACATCCTTATTCTCGGCGCTTCGTACGGCTCATTGTTGGCGTCGAAGCTCTTGCTCGCAGGCCACGATTGCACGCTTGTCTGCCGACCGCAGACGGCAGCCCTCATCAATGACAACGGCACGTTCGTACGGCTGCCGATCAAGGGTGTCGCGCCGCTGGTCACACTCGCCAGCCGATCACTACGAGGCAAACTCGCCGCACGGCCGCCAGAGGAGGTGTCGCTTGATGGCGTCGATCTCGTGGTCCTGGCCATGCAGGAACAGCAGTATAACGAGCCATCTTTGCGTGCCTTGCTTAAGCGTGTTGGTGACCGGCGTTTGCCCTGCATGTCGATCATGAACATGCCACCATTGCCTTACATGGCGCGTATCCCGGGCATCGATGCGTCCAAACTCTCTGCTGCCTATGCCGATGCGAGCGTTTGGAGCGTTCTGCCAGCTGAGACTGTCACGCTTTGCAGCCCCGATCCGCAAGCCTTCCGGCCACCAAGCGAGCGCGCCAACGTTCTCCAAGTGCGACTTCCGACGAATTTCAAAGCCGCGCAATTCCACTCGGCTGCTGATACCGAACTTCTGAAAACCCTCGCGGCGGCCATCGATGCGAGCCGTGTTACTTTGCCCGAACACACCGAGTTGCTCGAAGTACCCGTCAAATTGCGGGTGCACGACAGCCTGTTCGTGCCGTTTGCCAAGTGGCCGATGTTGCTGGCTGGGAACTACCGCTGCATTATGGCCACTGGCGAACGGTCGATCAAAGATGCCGTGCATGGGGACATCGCCGAAAGCCGGGCAATCTACGAATGGGTTGCCGCGCTGTGCCGACGGATCGGCGCGGCAGAGGCTGACCTCGTGCCGTTCGATGCCTATGCGAAAGCAGCCGAAGCGCTGGTCAATCCATCGTCCGCGGCGCGTGCGATTGCTGGCGGCGCGACAGCAATCGAGCGGGTCGAAAAGCTTGTACAATTGGTCGCCGCACAAGTCGGCTTAACGTCGCCGACAATCGATGACATTGTCGCGACCGTTGATGCGCGCCTCGCCGCCAACCGTTTGCGGCACGCAACGCCGACACCACAGCAAGATAAACAGGTGAAACTCATGGCCTATTCTGAAAAGTTCCAGTCGCTCGCCGACGCAGCACGAGCCAAAGTCGAAGAGGTGGCCCCGGCGGATGTTGATCATCTGGTGCAGCAAGGCGCTATTGCTTTGGACATCCGTGACAAGGAGGAGCACGTCGTTGACCACATTCCGGGCTCGCTGCATGTGAGCCGCGGAAAACTGGAGATGAACGTTGAAGCCGCGATCCCCGACCGAAACACCACCATCCTGTGCTACTGCAACGCCGTCAACCGTGGCGCGCTCTCGGCCAACTCTTTGCGGGAAATGGGTTATCCCAACGCAAAATTCATCACCGGAGGTCTGAAGGGCTACCGTGGGCTTACACTCCCTGAGGTCGCTTTATGATCAGTGCGCGGCGCCTTATGGCCACATGAATTGCATGAGTGGGTGATTCGAAAAAAGTTTGATAGTCGGCGTGAAGTGGCCGATGCTTGATCGCCAATGCCAGCTTCTGCTGTGCGCGCCGCACGGGGGGTATTTGACTAAATTCATCGAACATCCAGAACGTCGCGCCGTACTTGATGAGATGCACGTGCGGCCGTTCTTGCCCTATCGCACGCCGCAGCGGTTGCATCACTTTGCGTTCGTGCTCGAACCAGGCGAAGCGGTTATTGAGGCCGAACGTTTCGCGGGCCTCTGTGCCGCGTTTAATCACGCGCCGCCTCTAGCTGCCGCTCGCTTCCACACCTTCGAACATCGGGGATGGAGCCTACGTTGGGAGTTGCATACTGAATTCTCGACTTATACGTTCGCTGAGCCATCAGCATCGGTCGAGAGCTCGTTGTTGCCGGATGTGATGGACCGTTTCGGCAATCTCTTTCCCGCCGGACGCCTGCTGGTGGTGGTCGATCTGGCAATCGTCGAATACGGCAATCAAACTAATCTGCCGGAAGTTCTGTTTGACCGGGCAAACTTGACGGTGATCGAGGCGGCCGAGGGGCAGGCCCGTGTCTCCAGCGATTTCCGGGCAAACGGGGACGGCTGTGTGCGCTTCCTAGTTGAAGATTTCGGCCTGAGTCCGGCGCGGGCAGGACGCCTCATTCAGCGCCTTCTCGAACTCGAAACGTATCGCTGCCTCGCCCTGCTCGGTTTGCCGATGGCGCGGCGCATCGATCCAACGGTACGGCGCATTGAAGAGGCGCTGCTTGCCTCCAGCCGCAAACTCGGCAGGTACGACGCCGGCGCAAGCCAGGAGCTGTTGGGGCAGCTCACGGCTCTATCGGCGGAGCTTGAAACCAGTATTGCGGAAACATCATATCGGTTTGGCGCGACCCGCGCGTACGGCGAACTGGTGCAGAGTCGGCTCGAAGTCATTCGCGAGCGCGACTATGCAGGTTACATCAGTTTTTCACGTATCCTGCGCCGCCGGTTCAACCCTGCCCTCGCGACATGCCTGGCGATCGAGGCACGGCAAAAGGCATTGTCGGATCGGCTTGCGCACGCGGTTGATCTGTTGCGGACACACATTCAGGTCGATGTCGAGCAGCAAAATCGCTCGTTGCTGTCAGCCATGAATCGGCGGGGACGCCTGCAATTGCGGCTGCAGGAGACGGTCGAAGGACTGTCGGTTGCCGCGATCACATACTACGTCGTCGGGTTGGTCGGTTATGTGGTCAAGGGACTGAAAGACGCGGCCGTGCTGCCAAGGATGGTCTCACCAGAACTGGCGATGGCCCTGACCGTTCCACTCGCGATCATCGGCATCTGGCTGATGTTGCGTCGCGCTCGGCATGCCTGGACCAAGCACCAGTCAAACAAGGACTAGAGGTGAGGTAATGCGAAGGAGGCAGGTGCCGTTAGCGAGTTCAGAAAGAGCCCGTAGCCCCCGAACACCGCGTCGAGCGTGCCCGCGCTGAATGGATTGCCCGTGCGCCGGTGAAACCGGCGAGGAGTAGAGGATGCAAGAGCCTTACGATCAAGGTTTAGCCAACCAGATCGGCCCCGCTCCGTGCGCCGAGAGGGCATGGGTGAAGCGTCGGTGAGGGGAAGTGCGGGCTGGGTATCGAGCCGCGAAAGCAATTCGTTCGAGACGCCGAACCTGTGGGTAAGTGGGGAAGGCAACACGGCAGGGGGCGCACTTTATGGCGAGTCCCACGATCGGTCTCGCGTGGTCATAGACCCCAGGCACGTACGGACGCTGCTCGCATGGGAACTGGGAGATCTCTCGTTCGACCGTCGGCCATCGCTGCCGGTCCGCATCGGGGAGGCCGATGAGGCCATAGCCGATGATGCACGAACGAGAGAAGTCAGACCCGGCCGTAGTAGCTCTGAAGTCCGTGACAAAGCTTCGGGGTCCAAATCCGATGCTGCGGAGCGGATGGAGCCAAGGGCCGGGGCCACGCAACGCTAGCGACGACACGGCTGCCGGGCCGAGGGCGATGCGCTGGAGCGGCGTGTGGCTGGCGGTAGCGGTATCGTAGATGCGGACGATGCCGTCGCCGCCGCCGATGGCGATCAACGAGCCGCCGGGCTGCTCGGCGAACGCCGGGGCGCCGCCGGGGATCGGCTTGAGCTGCAGGCTTTGCGCCGGCAGCCAGAAGAACAGGGCGAGCGCGGGCAGCAGCGGCAAGGCTGCGAGCTTCGGGCGCAGCACGCCGCCTAACCGCGCCGGGCGGACGCCGTGCGGCACCGGTTTCGGCGGCAGCAACTGGGCGAAAGCCACCGCCGCCGCGAATAGCGCGCCCCCTGCGACGGGCATCGCGACCATCGCTGCGTTTTGGAGATCCGACATCTCGCAGAGCGTTAGTGCGGATTGCACAGCCGCCGCCTGCGCGACGACCAGTCCGGTACGCTGCCAGCGGGGCCACGACAGGCTGGCCAGCGGCACTCCAAGGCGGCCTGCCAACCTGCGGCCCACCAGCACGCTGCCGAGGCACAGCGCTAACGGGACAAACAGGTCTGGCAGGACGCCTAACAGCAAGAGAAAGGACGAGTCGAAGAAATACTCGAACGTGATCCCGAATGCCGCGAAGAACGCGAGCGCGAAGCCGACCGGGGCCAAGGCGAACAGGCTGGTGCGCGCCAGCCGGTAGGTGGCGGCCGGACTGGATACGGCCAGCATCACCGTGCCGCCGAGCGCCAGCGCCGCCAGAGGCAGCCACGCGCCGGTGGGCAATGCGCCATCGGCCGCCTTTGGCGGCCGGCTCGGCGCCAACCGTTTTGCGGGGCGTGGCGTAGGGCGAGTTCGCCATCGGCCTGACCTTCGAATTGAATGCCTATGGTTACGTGGCGGGCGGCCAGAAGGAGATCGAACTCGTATACCCAGCCGACGGCGCGTTCACGACGGCCGAATACCTGACGCTCGTTAAAGGCGCACATGGTGGTGACGCAGCGAAAAAAGTCTGCGACCTGTTGATCTCCAAGGACGTGCAGATTGCACTGCTTGAGTCCGCCTTCCGGCGCCCAAGCCACACTGACATCGAAGTCGGCAAACACGTGCAGCTGCTGGAAATCGCCAAGATCAAAGTATTCGCCGCCGACGAAGCCGATCCTGCCGCGAAACGCACCGATTTCCTAGCGCGTTGGAGTGCGTTGGTTGCCGCCGCCGGGAATTGACGGCGCCGCGCTCACGCCGCCGGGCCGAAAAGATCGCCGCAAATGCGTGCAATTGGTCGGCCATGGCTGCGGCGAAGAAATTTGTACGGCATGACTGCGGTCGAAAGGACAATACATTCGCCGCTGCTGCGGAGGAACGACACGCGGAAATCAAGGTGCTTGTCGTTCGCACCAGTGATGAGTTCGTCAGGTCGTTTGTCGAAAATGGTCCAGCGCCCGAGTTTGTCGCCGACGGCGTGGGCGCGGCCGATGTCGATGGACTGCGTGAGATCCGACAGCGCCGTCACCGGCAAAGCGACTCTGCGGGTACCGTTCAATTGAGATGCTGAAGACTTGTGCAAAGGGTGCGGTGAGGCCTTTCTCGGCGGGCCTTCGTTCGCTAGGCTTATGGTATGGCGAACTCTTCACGAAGCGAACGGCAGACCGACCGTAAGTCGGGACAATCGGCACGAACAAACAGTCCGCATGGACTGTTCGCCGCTGCGCCCATGCGGCCGAAACTGGACGAGGCGCTCGCCAAGCAGATCGCCGAGCAACGCGCAGAAGATTGGCTGATGCGCCTATCCGAGGCGTTCGCCGACGGGCGTCGCTATAAAAAATCGCTGCCCCTCGCCGAAGAGGCCGTTGCGTCGTGTCCGGATTCAATTGTCTTGATGCTGTTTGCGGTCAATGCCGCTCTGTTCGAAGGCAAGATTGAATACGGACAGGCGCTGTTGAAGCGTTTCGACAGTCGCGGCACGGCACCTGCCGCTGAGCTGCTCCGGGCCATCGCACAGCACATGGGCGGGCGGACATCGTCGGCGAAGTACACACTCGAACGGGCCAAACTCACCGAATGGCAGGGCCTGTACCGGGCATTCCCAGGCGGCTACAAACGGCTCCGCTGGCTGCAGGACCACATTGACGAGATCCTGCACGGGCGACCCGCCCGACCGTCACGGACGGCAGCGGTTGCGAAACCGGTTGCGGCAAACAAGGGCACGCCTAAAAGCGCGCCAACCGCGAAGCCGGTAACGGCCCCAAAGATCGATGACGTCAAAGTGGCGTCGGAGTTACCGGACGACACTGCCAGGACGGCCTTAACATCGCTGCCGATGATCGAGGTCGCGCTTCCGTTCTCACTCAAGTTCGATTCCGCCCCACTTCTGTCCGCCTTGCCATTAATCCTCGACGGCAAACGCCAGGGTTCGGGAGCCGAAGGCGGTTTTAACGCCGGTTCCGGTGACAGCGCGCGCTGGTTCAACCTGCGTGAACGGCTGAATCACCTGAGCCTAGTCCAAGGGTTTGACGAACTGCTGTGCGAAAGCCAGCTCGTCGGACTGCAACCGCTCTGGCACCAGATCGAGACGGTGCGCAAGGTCCTGCGTCAGTTCCATGGTCGGGTGCTGCTGGCCGACGAAGTCGGGCTCGGCAAGACCATCGAAGCCTGCATGGTGCTCAAGGAATATGCGATGCGTGGCATGGCCGAACGCGCGCTGATCCTGACACCCGCGTCGCTGGTCGGGCAATGGCGCGAGGAACTCGAGACCAAGTTCGGGCTGCAGTTTGCCACGACATACGATCCGCTCTCGCGTGACGATCCGGCCGCATTCTGGGCGCAAAAACACGTGGTCGCGTCGATTGCCACGGCCCGCCGCCGTGAGCATGCCGACCATCTAGCGGCCAACAGCTATGATATCGTCATCGTCGACGAAGCGCATCACCTGAAGGACCGGACCAGCCAGAGCTGGAAGCTGGTCGACGCCTTGAATAAGCGGTTTTTGCTGCTGCTGTCGGCAACGCCGGTGCAGAACGATCTGGTCGAACTTTACAATCTGCTGACACTGCTGAAGCCCGGCATCTTCAAGACGCCGAAGGAGTTCAGGCTCGCGCACATGACGCCGGGCAAGCCGCGCGTACCGGCCAACCCCGACGCACTGCGGACGCTGATGCGCGATGCGATGATCCGCAATACCCGGGCGGTCGTGGCGCTCAAACTTCCGCGCCGCCAAGCCAGCACATTGAAAGTGGACGGAGCCCCCGGCGAGACCGCAGCCTACGCCGCGCTGACCGAGGCGGCTCGCGCGCTGGCGGCCAAAGCGGGGGCCGGCCGTCAACGGCTGACGCTGCATCATCTGCTCACGTCAGCCGGGTCGTCGCCGCGCGCCGCCCTCGCCGCCGTCAGCCGCATGGCCGAGCGCGAGCCCAAATCGAAGGTCTGGCCGAAACTCGCCAAGCAGTGGGCGAAGGTCGGCCGCAGCGGCAAGGAGCAGGCCTTGCTTGATCTGCTGAAGACCAATCCGGGCGAGAAGAAAATCGTGTTCGTCCAGGCGCGCGAGACCTTGGAACATCTGAGTGCCACCTTCGATGAGGCCGGTATCAGCTACGCCCGGTTCGATGGCAGCCTGAGCGGGCCGGAGAAGGACGGGGCAATCGAACAGTTCCGTAATGCCTCCAGCGTTTTGCTGTGCACGCAATCGGGTGGCGAAGGTCGCAACATTCAGTTCTGCAATACCCTCATCAACTTCGACGTACCGTGGAATCCGATGGCGATCGAGCAGCGGATCGGCCGTATCGACCGGATCGGCCAGGAACGCGAGGTGTTCGTCTTTAACCTCGTTACCAAGGGCACATTGGAAGAGCAGGTCTTGGTTCTGCTGGACGAGAAGATCGCCATGTTCGAACTGGTGGTCGGCGAGGTCGGCGCCATCCTTGGCGGCCTCGAAGAGGACCGCGAGTTCCCGGATCTGGTGGTCGATGCTTGGCTTGCCGCCACCGATGCGGAGCGGGTCAACGCCTTCGACGCTATCGGTGACAGCCTGACCGCTGCCCGCCAGCAGCATGACGGCGCTAAAGCGTTGGATGAAACGCTGTTTGGCGAAGATTTCGACACGGCGTGACCGGGAGAGTTTGAATGTCGGCATTGCGCCATTTCGTGGCTGACCTGTTGGAAGCAGAGGACGCGGTTGTCGATTCCGTCGGCGACGAGTGTCTTGATGTGCTTGTGCCCGAACCGGTCCGCACAGCATTCGGCTGGCAAACAGAACTGGTCCGCCTCGGCTTTGGGCCAACGCGTCCAACCGGCGCAATTCCGGTTGGGCTCGAAGGCGACTGGCTCAACCGGTTCGCAACATTGCTCGGCACACGCGGCCAGACCGGCATGCGCCAGTTGGCCCGCCCCGATGCACCCGCCCCGAACGCTCCAGAACGGCTGATCGAGAAGGCGCTTGAACTCCCGAATGCAGTCTGGCGGCTGGCCGGGCGACGCCAGACCTGGACACAGTGCCTGCTCCTCGCGTTCCGCTACACGGCCACGTCCGACGAAAAGCGTGAAGGCGTGATCTGGATCGGGTTCAATCTAGGAACGGGCGCGATACTGGACCCAACGCTGCTGAAGCGGCTTGGCGAACATATGGCAGATCCGACGCCTTGGTTGATGCCTGAGCCCGAAGCTCTGGCAGTTGCTGAAGCGGGCATTGCGGACACCGCATTGCTAACAAATCGCATTCCGGCATTACTTGAGCACCGCGTACGGGCCGAACTCGACACGTTCCTGCGCTCGATGCGCCGCCGGCTGGACCGTGACCGCAAACGGGTCCACGCCTATCACGATGACCTCCGCCAAACCGCTCAGGCGAAGCTTGGCAAGATCCGATCTGGCTCGACCGAGAAAGCCGAAGCCGACCGTCGTCGCGAGACACTTAGGATCGAAGCAATAGAGCGCGAATACGCAGCAAAAATCGAAGATCTCAAACACAAGTACGCGCTCCAGATCCAGGCGGAATGGGTGCAGGGGCTGGTGCTGCTTGTCCCCGTCGAACGCTTCGAAATCATGATCAAGCGACGCAAAGGCGAGCGCATCGTCGCCATGGACTGGCACGCGGTTGTGCGGCAGATGGAGACCCCGCTCGACGAAACCGGTCTCGGCGTCGATCACGTCCGCCTCGTCTGCGACGAGCAGTTGCACCTGACAACCGTGGCCGGCCAGACCTGCCCCGCCTGCGCCAAAGACCGTTGCCACGCCTGCCACCCCACCGCTTGTCCGCGCTGCAAGCGTTAACCGCACTGAAATTCGATAGTGTTGCCCGACACTTGGCCGAGCCGCCCGTCCCGCAGGCCCTCAACCCGGCAAACATCGATGTAGCGCCGGAGCTGCCACTCCGACGCCCCCAGGATCTCCTCTCTCTCCGCCTGGCTGAACTCGCGCCGCCCCCAGCGGTCAAACACGCTCCCGAACTGCTCCATCCGGCGGTCCTGTTGACACTGCGTCCGGCTCAGCTGATCCTCTATGCATCCCGCATTGAGAAGACTGCAGGCTACCGGACAACTCGTGTGCTGCTGACAGACACATCTGCTATCTTGAGACTGGCGATCCAGGCGCCACACTCGCCGACGTTTTAGTTCAGACGTTACTGATGCATGATGCAACCAAAGCTTCAATTTCGCCGCACTTGACAGCGATGAAGTCGGGCGTTGGGCCCGGCTGGTACAGACATACGTGATCACCTCAGGCCGGGTTGATGTCAACCAGACCCGCTGGCGATTCATCTTGGAACGCCTCTCGTTGGCTTAGCCCCGCACCCAACCAGCAGCCAAAATTGGTCGCTACCTCTGTAGCAAGTTGGCAAGTTCATCAATTTCAGAAGCATTCACTGCGGATGGTATGTCTAATTGTTGAGTGAACGTAAGAGGTACGTTTGCTTCTCGTGGATTGAGTAATGGTTTGATTTCGCCAGACATTGTTTCGATTCTCACCGATTTTGACTCATACGTGCCATCTGTATAAATTACAGTTACTTTGACGTCGACATGGTCTTGATCCGCAGGTCTTTGCCCCAAGAGAAGCGATGGACCAGCGCGATCAAGCCAGTTCGGAAGTGGACGGCCGTTGGCTTGGGTGATCTTGTACTCCTGCACTGTTTTGGTTGGGTCTTGGAGCGTGTTGGAAACTTGAACAATCAATGTCTTGTCCCGGATCATAGACTCAATGACGACTTGCTGTTGGATGGAGGCTCCGTCCTGTGTTCCCAACAATCCCATTCGCAGCGAGAAGCCTGTGAGTCCTTGGACGTCCCACGTGTCTTTGATCGCGGAATAGTTGCTGCGATCCAATGCTTCGAAATTTCGCCAGACGGCGGACTCGGTGACTGGAACAGTTTGGCCACGTCCGAGTATCCCAACAGTGCCAATTCCGTTCAGAGATCCGGCTTGATTCGCGGCTGTTAAAACGATGCCGTTAGTACCCAAGGACGATGCAATTCCATTGAGTGACGAGATATTCGAGACCGAGTCAATAATGATCCCCGGTGCGCTAATCTCATTACTGACAGCCGACGTGTTGCTTGTTTGGGTCGGCTCAAAGAATTGATGCTGGGGACTACTAATGTGGACAACGGGTTCAACAACAATCGTGACGTTTGCTGTTTCAGTAACTCCGCCTGATGAGACACTGTAACTGAATGTTGTGATGCCGGAGAAACCGGCGGTCGGGTTGAACGTAAGATAACCGTTCGTATTGAGGCTTACGGCACCATTTGATACTTGGACCAGGGTTCCGTTCGAGACTGGCGAACCATTAATTGTTAGTACGGTGGCAGTGCCCTCAAAGGTATCGTTGGCGAGGACATCAATGGTAATTGGTTGATCTTGTGGTGTGGTCCTGGTGTCGTTGTTGATATCTTGGACAGCTAGGACAGTGATTTCTGCTTGGCGCGATTCGACGACACTTCCGTCCGTTGCAGAAATAGTCAAAGTGGCCAACCCGTTGAAATTACTTGGGCCTGCGTAGGTCAATGCTGTCAGTGCAGCATTTATCTCGGCTGGTGTTCCGGTCACAATGAGGGTGGCGGTTCCGCTGCCGAAAATCGATAACCCACTATAGGAAGGTATTGAGAGGTTACCAGTGTTAACGGACAGAGTTACCGTCAAGACGCCATCATCCAGGTCCGATACCGAGATGCCAGGAAGCTGGACAAGTTCATCCTCCGTCCCGCTGAAGCTAGTGGGAGCCACGACCACAGGCGCGTCGTTCACGGGCCCAACGGTGATGGTGACGGTCGCCGTATCGGTGCCGCCCTGTCCATCGCTGGCGATGTAGGTGAAGGTATCGATGCCGGTGAAGTTGGCGGCGGGAGTGTAGGTGAAGGTACCGTTGGCGTTGAACAGCAAGGTGCCGTTGGTGGTACCGGTGGCCAGAGCATAACTCAGCGCATCGCTGTCGGGCGCGGTATCGGCATCGTTGGCGATGACGGTG
>JAYSVA010000598.1:0-4919 GCA_043718785.1 Hyphomicrobiaceae bacterium | reverse complement strand
GAACTGAAAGCACGGGCACGGCGGGGGCAGATGTCATCAGCGCAACTTCGGATTGAGGGCATCACGCAGCCAGTCACCCAGCAGGTTCACGGCCAGAACCAGGATTGCCAGCGTCAGTCCGGGAAACAGCACCATCCAATAAGAGCCCGACATCAGGAACTCATTGCCGGTGCCGATCATCGTGCCGAGCGACGGTTCCGTCGGCGGCAGCCCGACGCCAAGGAACGACAGCGTCGCCTCCGTGATAATCGCGAGCGAGAGATTGATGGTCGCGATCACCAGCACCGGCGACATCACGTTCGGGAGCACATGGCGGAACATGATGGCCACCGGCTTGAGGCCGATCAACCGCGCTGCCTGCACATAGTCTTTATTACGCTCGATCATCGTCACGCCGCGCACGGTGCGGGCATATTGCACCCAGTATGATAGCGCGATGGAGACGACGAGGATCCAGAACTTGGTGTTCCCGGTCGCCTGGTTCTTGAAGATGACGCTGGCGACGCCATCAACCAGCAACGCCGTTAGGATTGCCGGAAAGGTCAGCTGCACATCGGCAACTCGCATGATGATGCTGTCGAGCCGCCCGCCGAAATACCCAGCTATCAGCCCGAGCGAAACGCCGAGCAGCATGGCAAGTGCCACCGCCGCCAAGCCAATCACGATGGAGGCACGGGTGCCGTACAGCATCGTCGAGAGGATATCGCGGCCCTGGTTGTCGGAGCCGAGCAAGAACTTCGGATCGCCATCCTTCTCCCAGCGCGGTGGCGTGTTGGCGTCCATCAGGCTGAGGCCCTGGAGGTCATAAGGGTTAGACGGCGCGACCCAAGGCGACAGCAGCGCCAGCGCCACCATCACCAGCGTCACGAGCGCCGCCAGCACCACCAGCGGCGAGCGCAGAAAGCTCGCCATGATGTCGCTATCGAGCGCGCGGGATATGCGGGAGGTCATGGTGTCTGCCTCAAATCCCGGTTTCGCGGCACCAGCTGGATGTAGGTTGGGTCAAGCCCCTTTGCGCGACCCAACATCCTCGGGTGGTGGCAAATGCAATTCTTCCCGTGGATGTTGGGTCGCGGCAAAGCTTGACCCAACCTACATCCAGCTAGAACCGCACAGTGACGATACCTGGCCATCACCCCTGCCCTCCAGCGATACGGATGCGAGGATCGACGGCGACGTAGAGCAGGTCGACGACGAAGTTGATGGCAACGAACAGGAACGCCACCAGCAGCAAGTAAGCGGACATCACGGGGATATCAGCGTTCTGCACGGACTTGATGAACAGCAGCCCCATGCCCGGCCACTGGAACACCGTCTCCGTGATGATGGCGAAGGCGATGATGCCGCCAAGCTGTAGGCCGACGATGGTAATGACAGGCACCAACGTATTTTTCAACGCGTGGCTGAAATAGACTGCGCGGTCTGACAGGCCGCGAGCGCGGGCGAACTTGATGTAATCTGTCCGCAGCACTTCCAGCATCTCGGAGCGGACCAACCGGGTGATCAGCGTCATCTGGAACAACCCGAGCGTGATGGCCGGCAGCACCAGCGCCTTCAGGCCGGAGACGGTGAGAAACCCGGTCTTCCAGCCTCCGAGCTGGACCGTATCGCCGCGCCCATATGAGGGCAGCCAGCCGAGCTTCACCGCGAACAGATAGATCAGCAGAATGCCGATTAGGAACGTTGGCAACGAAATGCCGATCAGTGAGACGGTGAGGAACATCTTCGACAGCTTCGAGTGTCGATGAATGCCGGTGTACACCCCCATCGGAATGCCCAACAGCACCGCGAACAAGGCGGCGGCTATCGCCAGCTCCATGGTGGCCGGGAAACGATCAGCGATCAGCGTCGTGACCGGCTGTTTGACTTGGTAGGAAATGCCGAAATCGAAGCGGGCGGCCTTGGCAACAAAGCGGCCGAACTGCAATGGTATGGGGTCATCAAGACCCAGATCCAAGCGCAACTTAACGCGCTCTTCGAGTGTCGCATCCTGGCTAACGATCTGGTTGACGGGATCACCGACGAACCGGAACAGCAGGAACGACAGTAACGCCACAGTGAGCATCACCATCGCGGCTTCGATCAATCGTCGGATGGCGAATGCGAGCATAGCTGGGTGTCACCCTGACGCAATTTGGTAAGGACGCCAAAAGGCAGGTCCGGCCACACAGGCGGCCGGACCCAGTTACTCACTTCTTGTTCGCCCAGTAGAACAGGATCTGGTTGTCGGCGCGCTGCGGGATCGTCACGGACTTGGAAACACCCCAAGCCAACGACTGCTGATGCAGCGGCAGAATGCCAACCTCTTCGTGGATGATTTTGTACGCTTCGCCGATCATGGCGTTACGCTTGGTCGTGTCGATCTCGCTGGAGATCTGCTTGGCCAGCGCATCGACTTTCGGGTTGCAGTAGCCGCCATAGTTGAACAGCGCACCTTTGCCATCCGCATCACGGCAACCAGCGATGTTCGCCAGCACGTTGTGGCTGTCGAACGAACCCGGGGTCCAGCCCAGCATGTTGAACGACGAGTCGTACTTGCCAGTCGATCCGGCGAACTCGAAGAACTTGGCTTTCGGTTGCGCGTTCAGCGTCACCTTGACGTTGATCTTCGACAGCATAGCAGCGGCCGCCTGGCAGATCGCGGCGTCATTGACGTAGCGATCGTTCGGGCAATCCATCCGCAGCTCAAAGCCCTCAGCGTAGCCAGCTTCAGTCATCAGCTTCTTGGCGGCATCAACATCAAACGGGAAGCGCTTGAATTCGCCGGCACCTGGGAACAGCAGTGGCGAGATGATCAGCGCCGATGGCACGGACATGTTCCGCATCACTTTGGTCTTGATCGCTTCGATATCGATCGACTGATAGAACGCCTTGCGAACGCGCACGTCTTTGAACGGGTTTTTGCCCTTCACGCTCGAATACTTCAGCTCGTCGCGGAAGCTGTCAAAGTTCAGGAAAATCGTGCGTAGTTCCGCGCCGGTCAGCACCTGCGACTTCGCATCAGCGCTGATACGTTCCATGTCCTGCACCGGCACTGGCTCGATCAGATCGACTTCGCCTGACAGCAGGGCGGCAACGCGCGTGGCATCCGACTTGATGGTGGTGAAGATGACGTCATCAAGGTTGTGCTCAGGCTTGCCCCACCATTTCGGGTTCTTCTTGAACACCGTCTTGACGCCCGGCTCATGGCTTTCAACGGTGAACGGGCCTGTGCCATTGGCTTTCAATGCCCATGCAGACAGTGACGTCGACTTCGCCGACATGGCCTGCGTTGCACCATTCGCCTCGGCCCACTTCTTGGACATCATGTACCAAGTATCCCACTCGGCATTCAGGATAGGGTTCGGAGCGGTCAGAATGAAATCAACCGTGTGATCGTCGACCTTGACGACTTTCATGTCCGCAGGCGCGCGCGACTTAATCTGGCTGTCGGGCGAGCGCATCCGCTCAGTCGAGAATACCACATCGTCCGCTGTGAAATCTTCACCACCGTGGAACTTCACGCCTTTACGCAGGGTAAAGCGCCAGCGCGTCGGCTCAACAACTTCCCATTTCTCAGCCAGACCTGGGATGACCTTCAGGTCTTTGTCACGCTTCGTCAGACCTTCGTAAACGTTGCCCAGCGCGCCCAACGTAAACGTCTCGTTCAGCGTGTAGCCATCGAGGGCGTTGAGATCGCCCTGGAACGCGTACTTCAGCGTCACGGCGTAAGCCGGACTGATCGCCGCCAAGCCTAAGCTCAGGGCGCCAGCAGCGGTCAGCATGGATTTTCGGTAGCTAGTGGTCTTCATCGGTCTCGACCTCCCAAATGTTTCGCATACGTCTTGATTGGCCAACCTTGGCCTTGCATAAATACTCTGATCGAAGTCTGGAGAGTTCACCCAGTTGTGATATGCGCTAAACCAACGTGCCTCATGCATGAAACAACGTCCAGATGCAAAATTGTGCATATTTGTTGTTCTCGCGATGATCCAAAGGAAAGCCCTTGCCTGCAACCGAACCTAAGACCGATCAATCCACACCAATTTTGCTGGCCCACGTTGCCGGTGCCCACGGCATCCGCGGCGAGGTGCTGCTAAAGACCTACACCGGTGCGCCAGAGGACGTGGGCGCGTATGGCCCGCTTAGCGATCAAGCGGGAGCCAAGCAGTATTCGCTGAAAGTGGTGCGGGTGACGCCAAAAGGCGTGATTGCGCGCATCAAAGGCGTCGATAACCGCAATGCGGCTGAGGCCTTGAAAAGCATCGCCCTCTATGTCCTGCGATCCAAGCTGCCCAAGCCCGACGACGATGAATTTTACTTCACCGATCTAATCGGCCTAGCAGCAGTGGATGCCGACGGCGTCACCATCGGCACCATCGACCGCGTGTTGGATTTCGGCGCGGGCACCATTCTTGAGATCAAGCTGACCGGCCAGACCAAAACCGAACTGGTGCCGTTCACCAAAGCCTGTGTGCCGACCGTTGATCTGGCAGCCCGCAAGGTCACTGTGGTGATGCCAGAGACGGTTCTGGGTGAAGAAGAGCCTGAACCCGGCGAGCCGCTGGTCGACTAGCTGCGCAATCCAGCGCCGCACACAACGGCCCTTTCTTTTTCCCGTTACCATCCGGTATGGTCGCGCCACACCCGACACGTCTGAGGCCCGCACCCGATGAATTTCCTCTCCAATCCTAAGCCTGCCACCGCGCTCGACGACGCTAAACCCGAACAGGTCGGCTTTTCGAGCGAGCGCCTAGAGCGCATCCGCGAAACCATGGGCCGCGAGATCGCAGCCGGACGAATTCCCGGTGCCGTGGTCGGCGTGATGCGACGCGGCCGCCTTGCATTCCTGGAGAGCTTTGGCACCCGCGATCCCGCGACGAACGCGCCAATGCCGGTGGATGCCGTGTTCTCCATTGCCTCGATGACCAAGGCGATGA
>JAYSVA010000597.1:0-4929 GCA_043718785.1 Hyphomicrobiaceae bacterium | reverse complement strand
CGCACGCGGTCAATGCCCACATCGCCTTTAGCTTCGATGCCGCCGGTAGCAACTTTGGGCGGGTCGCTCTGGGGTTCCCGTCCGAAAACACTACCCTGTAAGGCCGGGCAGCATGACCGAAACCAAGCCCAAAACAGCCCGCGCCAAATCGGCCGCCGCCGGTCCGGCAGCGCCAGCGGCAGTTACGACGCCATCCGCAAGTTCTGGCGTCATCGATCCGCGCGAGTTCCGCAATGCGCTCGGCAGCTTTGCCACCGGCGTCACCATCGTCACGACGCGGACGGCTGATGGCCGCAACGTTGGGTTGACGTGTAACTCGTTCGCGTCAGTCTCACTCAACCCGCCGCTGGTGCTGTGGAGCCTGGTCAACCACTCATCGAGCCTGACCGCGTTCCAGGAATGCAGCCACTTTGCCGTCAACGTGCTCGGTCGCGAGCAAGGCGAGCTGGCGATGAAATTCGCCCGCTCCGGCGATGATAAATTCACCGGTGTACCATTCACCCCAGGCCTTGGTGACGCGCCGATTTTGGCCGGTTGCGTCGCGCACTTCCAGTGCCGCAGCGCCGACCGCTATTATGGTGGCGACCATGTCATTTTTCTCGGCGCTGTCGAAGCCTTCGCTCACGTGCCGGATGCGCCGCTGCTGTTTTCGCGCGGCAAGTTCGGTGCGTTCACCCCCGATGCGCCAAAATGACGACGGGCACTGTGCAATCGACGCGCGCGAAACCGGCACGGCCAAAGCAGACACGGCTGGCTCCGGATCAACGCCGCGCCGAGTTCGTGGCCAAGGCGGCAGAGTTGTTCTCCGAGCAGGGTTTTGATGTCGGCACGCGCGAACTGGCGCGCAAGCTCGGCGTAACGCAACCGCTGCTGTATCGCTATTTCCCGAGCAAGGAAGATCTCATCAAGGAGGTGTACCGTACGGTCTACGTCGAGCGCTGGCAGCCGGGGTGGGATGCGCTGCTGAGCAACCGCGCGGTGCCGTTGCGTGCACGGTTGCAGCAGTTCTACGACGCCTACACCGACGCGATTTTCACCCGCGAATGGATCCGCATTTACTTGTTCTCCGGCCTCAAGGGCGTTGAGATCAACCGCTGGTATGTGCGGCTGGTTGAAGCTCGCGTGCTCACCCGCATCGTCGAGGAAGTGCGCCACGAAGCCGGATTGCCGGTGGCCGCCAGCCCGACCCCCACCGAGATGGAGCTAGCCTGGCAGCTGCACGGCGGCATCTTCTACTACGGTGTTCGCAAACACCTCTACGCCTCCGATGTGCTGGAGGACAAAGCCGCCGTCATCGCCAACGCGTTGGAGGTGTTCCTAGTCGGCGTGGCGAGCGTGATCGGCGGCGGGCGGAAGCGGGCGCGGAAAGGGTGAGGCTGTCTCAGACCAGCGTCCGGACAATGCCGATCAGTGAGCCAATCACCAGCACAATGGTCGCCATGATCGCGATGCCGAAGCCGAGGCTGCGCTTGTCGGCGGCTTGGTAGTAACCCCAAGCGAACAACACCCGGCCGACGATCCAGACCAGGCCAAGAGCGGCGGCGTAGCGGTCGGAAACGAAATGTCCGAACAGCCAGAGCGCGGGCAGGAAGACTACCAACTGCTCCAGCGTGTTGTAATGCACCCGCACCACCCGCTCGAAATCCGGCGGCCCCGTCATCGTTGGTGCTGGCACGCCATACTTGGCCCGCGCGCTGCCAACCTTGGTGGTGACGAACATGTAGAGGATCAGCGCGCCAACAGTGACCAGTGCAACCCAAGGTAACATGCGTTTTTGTCTTTCTACGTACCTAATCGGCAAACTGGCTGATGACATCATCGACGCTGCAGGCCATTGCGCCATTGGTTAGCGGGAAACGCTCAATCCCAGGATACACACAAAATGCTTTGTCCGGTTTCAGATCATCACAAGCGATATGAAAGCCCTTTTCGAGTTTTGGGGCAAGCGTGCGCTTGAACTCGATAGCCCAGATCTTAGAGCCAGGGAGGCGTAGCAGCAGATCAATCTCTGCTCCGACTGATGTGCGATAGAAATAGGCTTCGGTGTTGCGCGGTGCCGCACTGATCAGGGCTTCGATCATGAGCCCTTCCCAACTGTGTCCGGCAATGGGATGCCCTAGCAGATTGGCATGAGTGCCGATGCCCAGCAGGGCGTGCGCCAGTCCGCAATCGCGGACGTACACTTTCGGCGATTTGACGAGGCGTTTGCCGACATTGTTCGACCACGGCGTAAGACGGCGGACGAGTAGCAGGTCGACCATGAGATCAAGATAACGAGCCACAGTGTTGCTGCTGATGCTCAGGCTGGTAGCTAGGCGTGATGCATTAAACAGGCCACTTTGCGTGTGTGCCAGCATCGTCCAGAAGCGCTTTAATGCCTCGGCTGGGATGCGCGGTCCAAGCTGCGGGATGTCGCGTTCGAGGTACGTCTTGATAAAGGCATCGCGCCATTCGAGGCTGGTGGCGTCATCAGGGGCCAAGAAGCTTTCAGGAAATCCGCCGCGCAGCCAGAGCCGGTCGCGCAAGATCGGAGACGCGCCAACTTCTCCCGGACTTAGCGCACCAAGATCAAGATAGGCGATCCGTCCTGCCAAGCTTTCGGCTGACTGCTTGAGCAGCTCTGGCGAGGCGGAGCCAAGAACCAGAAACTGTCCGGTTTTGCGACCGGCGCGACGCCCTTTGTCGATCTGGCCGCGTAACGTCGCGAACAGGTCGGGCGCACGCTGGATTTCGTCGAGGATGACAAGCTTGTCGGCGTGTCCGGGTAAAAACAGTTCCGGTTCCGCGATTTTTGCCAGATCAGCCCGGTCTCCCAAGTCGAGGTAAATCGACTTCCGGTTGTCGGCCGCCGCGAGCGCCAGTGTTGTCTTGCCGACTTGCCGCGGGCCGAGTAGGCCGACGGCGGCGTGCCGGTCAAGCATCTGGATTAGGGTTTTGAGGGCGGTTCTTTCGATCATCCTCGCAAATATGCCACGTCGTGGAGGATTTGCAAGGATGATGCAGTTTCAACCTTGCAAATTTGCCACGGCGTGGAGAATTTGCGAGGTTGGCCACTTTCACCCGTAAATTGGGAACCGCTTGGTCAGCGCCATGACTTCTTCCTTGATGCGGGCTTCGACCAGCGGTGAGGTGCCGTCAGCGGATTGGGCGGCGCCATCCAGCACGTCGGAGATCATCCGGCCGATCTGTTTGAACTCAGCCGTGCCGAAGCCGCGCGTGGTGGCGGCGGGTGAGCCCAACCGGATGCCCGAGGTGATCCATGGCTTCTCGGTGTCGAACGGCACGCCGTTCTTGTTCGCCGTAATGTGGGCACGGCTGAGCGCGCGTTCGGACTTCGAGCCGGTTAGCTTTTTCGGGCGGAGGTCGACCAGCATCAGGTGGTTATCGGTGCCGCCGGAGACGATGGCAAAGCCGCTCGCCGTCAGTGTGTCGGCCAGTGCCTTGGCGTTATCGACGACCTGCTTGGCGTAGACCTTAAACTCTGGTTGCAGCGCTTCTTGGAAGGCGACGGCCTTGGCGGCGATGATGTGCATCAGTGGGCCGCCTTGGATGCCGGGGAATACGGCCGAATTGATCTTCTTGGCGATCTCTTCGTCGTTGCACAGGATCAGGCCACCGCGGGGGCCGCGCAGGGTTTTGTGCGTCGTGGTGGTGACGACATGGGCGTGGGGAATGGGCGATGGATGCTGGCCACCCGCGACGAGGCCCGCAAAGTGCGCCATGTCGACCATGAATACTGCGCCGACTTCATCTGCGATCTCCCGGAAGCGCTTGAAGTCCCAGACGCGAGAGTAAGCAGAGCCACCGGCGATGATCAGCTTCGGCTTGCTGGCGCGAGCAACTTTCGCCACTTCGTCCATGTCGATGCGCTGGGTGTCGGGCTGGACGGTGTATGGCGTCGGCTTAAACCACAGGCCCGATTGGTTGACAGGCGAGCCGTGCGTCAGATGTCCGCCCGCTGCCAGATCAAGACCCATGAACACGTCGCCGGGCTTGAGGAATGCCAGGAACACGGCTTGGTTGGCCTGCGCGCCGGTTGGTGGCTGGACGTTGGCAAAGCCGCAGCCGAACAGCTTCTTGGCCCGCTCGATGGCGAGTGTTTCGGCAATGTCAACGAAGTGGCAGCCGCCGTAGTAGCGCTTGCCGGGGTAGCCTTCGGCGTACTTGTTGGTCAGCACCGACCCGGCGGCTTCCAGCACCGCGCGCGAGACGATGTTCTCCGAGGCGATCAGCTCGATTTCGTCCTGCTGGCGGCCAAGTTCCTTGGCGACGCAGTCATAGAGTTCCGGGTCGCGCTCACTGAGCGTTTGGGTAAAAAAGGGCGAGGTAGCAGCAGGCTTCGGGCGGGTCTGAGACACTGGGGGGAATCCTCGGTCGGTTGCTCACAACTGAGCGGGCGGGCTAGGGGCCATAAGTGGGCCAAATTCGTGTATTTGGTGACGTAACACGCAGCACTGATTTAGAATAAGTCAGCTGCCAACACGCTGTGACATAGTGCTAATCGGTCGGACCACGATGAAAACAGATGTTGAGATCTTACCCTATCGTGCTGTTGCCACGGATGCCGCAGCCGGAGCCAACATCGACGCGATATTCTTCGGTGCCAGCGGCACTCAGTCGTTTGCATCGGAGGCCGAGCGGCAGGCATTCCGCACGCGCTGGCTTGGCCGTTTCCTGGATGGTGAGGACGCCAACCATGCCTTCGTTGCGGTCGCCGAGTCGGGCGTGATCGGCTATCTGGTTGGTGCTCTGGACGATCCCGCACGCAGCGGCCACTTCGCCGATATCGGCTATTTCCGCGATTTTGCCCACCTGACATCCGTTTACCCGGCGCATCTGCACATCAATCTTGCCCCAGAAGCCCGCAGCCAGGGCATTGGAGCGCGCCTGATTGAAGCTTTTGCAGCGCATGCGGTTGCAAAAGGCTCA
>JAYSVA010000596.1:0-4929 GCA_043718785.1 Hyphomicrobiaceae bacterium | reverse complement strand
ACGATGTCAGTCGCAAACTCGTCACGGCGGGCCTGGTCGATCATGCCACCACGTGTCAGCTGCTGCCGCTCCGAGGCCGACAGCAGCACATTTGCCGTCAGAGATAGGCCCGGCACCGCCCCATGCCCGAGCCGTTGTTCTGGCACGAACGCCATACCGTGCGCCCGCCGTTCGTTCGGACCCAACTGGCCAATGTCTGTCATGCCGAACGGGGTGCTAATGGTCAGTGCGTCGGCGCGATCAGCGCGGCGCTCGCCGATCAGCGCTGCCATCAGTTCGGTTTGGCCATTGCCCGCGACGCCCGCAATGCCGACGATCTCGCCTGCCCGCAGCGCAAGGCTGATCTCCTTGAGCGCCACCCCGAAAGGTTCCAGCGATGGCTGCGATAGGTTGTTGATGCTCAGCCGCACGTCACCGCTGGTGCGGGTTGTGCGGGCCGTCCCGTTGAGCTGCTGGCCCAGCATCAGTTCCGCCAGCTGTTTCGCGCTCGATGCACGGGGGTCGAGGGACGCAACCACACGGCCTGCCCGCAACACGGTGGCTCGCGAGCACAGTCCTCGGATCTCGTCGAGTTTATGGGAGATGTAGAGCACGCTGCGGCCTTCGCTGGCGAGCTGGCGCAAGGTCACGAACAGCCCGGTGGCCTCGTCCGGTGTGAGCACGGAGGTCGGCTCGTCCATGATGATCAGACGCGGGTTCTGCAGCAGGCACCGGATGATCTCGACACGCTGGCGTTCTCCTGCGGAAAGCGTGCCGACCAGCCGTCCTGGCTCAACCGCCAAGCCATAGGTTTGGGCGGTGGCGGTGATGCGCGCGGCTAAGTCGCCCTTCGCCTGGGCAGCCGTCAACCCAAGCGCGATGTTATCGGCGACCGAAAGTGAGTCAAACAGCGAGAAATGCTGGAAAATCATGCCGATACCGCGCGCCCGGGCATCGAAAGGGCGGTTTGGTGCGTAAGCCGCGCCATCAAACGTCATGGTGCCAGAATCAGGCCGTAACGCACCGAAGATCATCTTCACCATCGTCGACTTGCCAGCCCCGTTCTCCCCCAGCAGCGCGTGGATCTCGCCGTGCCCGACCTGCAGGTCAACGTCAGCATTGGCAATCACACCGGGAAACGCCTTGCCCACCCCCCGCAACGTCAGCAACGCCGTCATCTATCCCTGGCCCCCGCTCCATTCCGCTACTCCGAATAGCGTGAATCCGTAGGGCGCAATAGCCCTCTCGGCGTTGCGCCGCCTATCCGCGAGTGCAGCCCTACATGAAATGTACCGTAACCGCTTCGACGTGGCGGAATACGCAATTGGGCTATTCCGCCCTACGGGTGACGCCATCACTTCACCGGTGGTGTGCCGTACGTGTGGAAGCTATCGATCGTTTTCAGGCCCCAGGCTTGGCCCTTGGCGCGGTCGGCTTCGGTCCAGATGATCGGCTTCCAGTCAGGCGCTAGAACAAGGCGGGCGCCAGCATTGGCGACCTCGACGCGGTTGCCGCCCGGTTCATAGACATACAGGAAGAACGTCTGCTGCACGGCGTGCTTGTGCGGGCCGGTTTCGATGTGCACGCCAGCTTCCAAGCAGATATCGGCGGCGCGCAAGACATCCTCGCGGCTATCGACGGCGTAGGTGACATGATGAAAACGGGCTTTGCCGCGTCCTTTCTCGCCGGTGTAGTCGGCGGTGAAGGCAAGGTCGTAGCTCTTGTTGGTGGCAGTGACCCAGGCTCCAGCCTCCGAGCCGTCATTCTTAACGATCATTTCGGTGGTGCGCAGTCCGAGATAAGTCTCCAAGAACACCCGTGTTTCGGCGACGTTGGAGACCAACAGATTCATATGGTCGAGGCGGCGAACCGAGATGCCGCGTGCTGGGTAAGCCTGAGCCTGGTTCTTCAGCGCAGGTTTTAGGTGTGGCGGCGCTTCGTACCAGCGGGTGTCATAATACAGCTCGATGTTGTGGCCGTCAGGGGTCCGCGCCACATAGGCCCGCCCGTGGCCCAGATCGCCATCAACCCAGCCATGACCCAAGCCTGCTGCCTCGAGCGCTGCAACCCGCCGTGCCAGTGCCTGCGGGCTTGCCGTCCGGTAGGCGAGATGGCCAATGCCGGTAGTGTTCGACGCAGTCAGCTTCAGCGTGTGGAATTCGTAATCGTCGTAGCCGCGCAGGTAGACACTGTGGCCGTCGCGGCCGGACTCGGTCATGCCCATGACGTTAACGAAGAACGCGAGGCTGGCCTCGGGCTTCGGCGTCAGCAGCTCGAGATGCGCTAAATGCGCGATATCGTAGCAAGGTTCGGTGTGGGGCATCGGCGCGTCCGGATCATTCGGTTCTGGACGCGGATTGTAAGTGTTGGTCTGTCGGTTGGCGAGCCCAGAAATGCCGGGAACTCGGCCAATCCGCCATGAGGTATTCAGCGGTCAATCACATAGATCGAATTGCGGCTCGGATAATGCGAGTGGCTTTGCGGTTCGGCATCATAGTAACCCCTGCCGGGATCGGGTCTGTAAAAGCCCCGGCTTTTGCAGCCGCCACCGTTGTAACAGAAGATCGCGGTCGTGTGCTGTTCCGCGACATTCGCGGAAGTTGATGGCACCTGCATCGGCACTGCCAGTGGCTTACTGCCACTTTGCACAAGTTGCGGCGGTGTCGCGCCATCCGGGCAACCAGCCACACAAAGTACATCGCGCGGCTTGATAACGGCCACGGGTGCCGGTGGCGTGACGATTTTCGCTGGGGCGTCCGCTTCGGGTTTGCGGGCTGAACGCGAGCTTGCTGCTTTGCCCGTCGGCCTGTCTGGTTGCAGCGCGTGATGCGTTGTCACGTGAGCAGCCTCAGTCTGGGTTTCTGCCATCGCCGACGCTGGCAAGGTTACGGCCATACCCACAAGCGCAATCATCGTCGAAATTTTTACATACACGCTGTGTTGATCACGCATTGTCGGCTCACTCAAAATCTGTCGGCTCACTCAGAATTAACGTCTAGGGACATCACCAACTGTCGTCCCCACAACGATGATTGTACCATTCAAATTATCAGTTCCCTACCAGGCACCACCGAGAGATTGGTAATCCCGCTTACAGAGTTAATCGCGGGTTATGCTGCGACGTTTCTTGCTCCAAACGAGTGCACAAGCGGTCGTTCAAGCACGAGATACAGGTGTCGGATTGCTAACCCGAGCAGTACAGCCGCCCACACTTGGTGCATGACGCCGAGTGATACCGGCACCATCGCCAGAAGCGTCCAAACTCCTAGCAAGACCTGCGCCAAGACGGCGGCGATCAACAGCCCGGCGGACAGCCGCAGTCGCTCGTCATCAGCGCTTCGGATCAGGCTGACGCCATGCCAGACCACTAGGCCCGCCACGACATAAGCGGCCATGCGGTGGTTGAACTGAACCGCCGTGATGTTCTCAAACAGGTTCAGATACCATGGCGACATCGTGCCAAGCCCGTTGGGGATCAGTCGCCCGTCCATAAGCGGCCAAGTGTTGTAAGTGAGGCCGGCCTTCAGCCCCGCCACGAAGGCACCAAGCACGACTTGCAGGCCGATTAAGGCAGCCACCAGCACCGCTCCGCGCCGATCGCCGGCCGTCACTGTCTGCAAGTGGATCTTACCTGCTGATCGCGGCCGCAGTCCCATCGCTACCCAGATCAAGCCGCCGAAAATCGCGAACGCTGTGCCAAGATGCAGGGCCAATCTGTATTGGCTGACATCAACCCGGTCCACCAGGCCTGACGCAACCATGTACCAGCCGATCCCCGCCTGCAGACCGCCAAGCGCTAGTAAGCCCAATAGCTTGGCCAGCAAGCCGTTCGGCAGACGTCCGCGCACTGCAAACCATAGCATCGGCAGGGCGAATGCCAAACCAATGATGCGGCCAAGGAACCGATGGCCCCACTCCCACCAAAAGATGGTTTGGAACTCCGGCAGGCTCATGCCAGCGTTGACCTTGGTGTACTGGGGGATCTGCTTGTATTTGCCGAACGCAATCGCCCAGTCTGCCTCCGACAACGGCGGGATAGCGCCGATCAGTGGCTTCCACTCTGTGATCGATAGGCCGGAGCCGGTGAGCCGGGTCGCCCCGCCAACCGCAATCATCAGCAGCACCAAGCCCGCCACCGCCAGCAGCCAAACGCGAATGGCGCTAACATCGCCAGTTGTGGCGATGTTGCGGCTCTGTGGTAGCGTCAGCATTGGTGAAAGTGTCGCCATGGTAGTTCCTGTTGAGCCAATTTGCGCGTCCGTCTTCGAGTACGATCTATGTTACTCGATGCGTACGTAACCCGCACTGTGTGGGATCAGCGCGGACTACGCACAAAGTGGAATAAAGTTATGAACCTGCTCAATAAATCACTGCCGATGCGTATCCGAAAATTGATCGGGA
The DNA here is from genome assembly GCA_043718785.1 of Hyphomicrobiaceae bacterium. Classification (GTDB taxonomy): domain Bacteria; phylum Pseudomonadota; class Alphaproteobacteria; order Rhizobiales; family Hyphomicrobiaceae; genus JAYSVA01. Next base: position 549 of record JAYSVA010000596.1, on the reverse strand, counting down.
CTGTCGTGCTGCTGGTGTTCCTGCCGTTCTATGCGTTGATGGCTATGGCCGTAACTGGCGGTCCCGGAGTCATCAATGCAAACAAGTGGCTTCAGATGCTTTGCTACATTGTTGCGGGTACACTTTGGACCATTCCGGCCGGGCTGCTGATCCGCTGGATGCAGCGTGATGATGCGCCTGATGCCTAAGCTACTCCCGGTTAGGTGAGCGCAGTTGAATGTAGAGCGCGCCTTCGCCGCCGTGTTTCTGGGCCGCTGTCGTGTAACTTGTGACGATGGCGCGCAACTCCGGCTCGGCCAGCCAGCGTGGGACGTTGGATTTCAGCACGCCTCGATCCGGTGCCGCAAACAGGTCAAACGGCTCGTAGTACGGGTCCCGATCCTTTTGTCCCGCCGTCCCGCCCTTGCCTGTGATCACCAGCACAGTGCGGCAGCCGTTGAAGTGGCAGCGTGTCAGGAAGTCCGTCAGCACGTCCTGGGCCTCAGAAATGCGCAAGCCGTGCAGATCGATGCGGGCGTCGATGTCCTGGCCGCCGCGGGCAATCTTGCG
>JAYSVA010000595.1:0-4936 GCA_043718785.1 Hyphomicrobiaceae bacterium | reverse complement strand
AGCAGAACAATAGTCCAACACTGGCACCAATAGGTTGACATTGTGGCGTGATGGTTGCGACGTTGTTGCTGAACATTGTAACGGACAAGACACGAAGCGCGGGGGCGACCATGGCCGGCATTGCCATATTGGATGACTATCAGGGCGTCGCGCTGCAGATGGCCGACTGGTCGGGCCTGGCCAAAACCCACACCATTCGCGTGTTCCGGGTGCCGTTCGTGAACGAAGCAGAAACCGCTAAGGCATTGGCGGACTTCGAGATTATCTGCGCCATGCGCGAGCGGACGCTGCTGCCGGGGTCGTTGCTCAAGCAGCTGCCGAAGCTGAAGCTGATCGTCACCACCGGCATGCGCAACGCCGCCATCGACATGGAGACGGCGAAAGCCCAAGGCATCATGATCTGCGGCACAGCGAGCGGCGGCCACGCCACGGCGGAGCTGGCGTTCGGGCTGATGCTCAACCTCGCTCGCCATTTGTCGTTCGAAACCCAGGCCATGCGGGCCGGTCACTGGCAGACCACCGTTGGCCAGGATCTTCGCGGCAAGACGCTCGGTATTCTCGGCCTCGGCAAGCTCGGCGGCCAGATGGCCGGATTTGGCCGCGCGTTCGGCATGAACACCATCGCCTGGAGCCAGAACCTCACGTCCGAGAAGGCGCTGGCCGCCAACGCCACGCTGGTCGACAAGGCCGAGCTGTTCAAGCGCTCGGACTTTATCTCGATCCATTCGGTGCTGTCGCCACGCACGCGCGGCGTTGTAGGAGCCGCCGAATTCGCCTCGATGAAGCCGACCGCGCACATCATCAACACCTCACGCGGCCCGATCATCGACCAAGCCGCCATGATGGCCGCGCTAAAGTCTGGCCAGATCGCCGGTGCCGCGTTTGACGTCTACGACGCCGAACCGCTACGCCCGGATGATCCGCTGCGCTTCGAACCACGCGCCCTGCTGACCCCGCACCTCGGCTACGTCACCGCCGAGACCTACAAACTGTTCTACGGCGGCACCGTCGCCGCCATCGAAGCCTGGGCCTTGGGCCAGCCGATCAATCAGCTGGTGGGCTAACTGCCTCCACCTCAATACCCCACCGCCGCGCCGTCGCTGCGGGGGTCGGAGCCGCCGTGGCGGAAACCGGTGGTGGGGTCGATGATGATGCCGTGGGCGTGGCCGGCCAGTTCGTTCCAGTCGGCCCAGCGGTTGAGGGTGTGGCCCCGGCCTTCAAGATCGCTCAGCGTGGCGGACGGGAACCGCGCCTCGATGTGCAGGGTGTCGCGGGCTTCGCCGAGCCCGAACCGGCCCGACAGGAAGCGCGGCGCTTCCAGGGTTTCCTGGATATCGAGGCCATAGTCGATCAGCCCGACATAGGCCTGCATCTGGATCTGCGGCTGGCCGTCGGCCCCCATGCAGCCAAGCACGCTCCACAGCTTGCCATCACGCTTGCCCATTGACGCGATCAGGGTATGCAGCGGGATTTTGCCGGGCTCCAAGCGGTTCGGATGCGCCGGATCGAGGCTGAAATAGGCGCTGCGGTTCTGCAGCACGACGCCGGTATTGCCCGCCACCACCGCCGAACCGAAGATGCCGTACAAGCTCTGGATCAGCGACGCGGCGTTGCCATCCTTATCGACGGCGGCGATGTAGACGGTATCGCCGGACAGACTGCCGTAGGAGGGCACCTGATCCCAGGCGAGCGCGCGTTTGAGGTCGATCAGCTTGCGCCGTTCATCGGCGTAAGCCTTCGAAATCAGCCGCTCCATCGGCACCTTGCTGAATGCCGGATCGGCGATGAACTGGTCGCGGTCGTGATAGGCAATCTGCTTCGCCTGCACCATCAGATGCACGTGATCCGCCCCCATGTGCGGACGCTTGTGCAGCTCATAGGGCTCCAGCAGGTTGAGCATTTCCAGCACGGAGAAGCCTTGCGTCGGTGCGGGCGTGTTGAAAATCGTGACATCACGGTAGGTGCCGGAGATCGGCTCGCCCCAGGTGGCCGTCTGCGCCTTGAAGTCGGGGAGCCGGAAGAACCCGCCTTGGGCGGCGGCAAACCGGGTCATCTCGGCGGCAACTTCGCCCTCGTAGAACCCCGACCAGCCACCCGCCGCGACCGCCTCAAGCGTGCGTGCCAGATTGCGGTTGACCAGCTTGGCTCCGGCGCGCGGTGGGGTACCGCCCGGTAAGAAAATCGCCGCGCTTTCGGCATGGGCGGCCAGCTCAGTTTTGGTCTGGGCTAGGAACGCCGCCAACCGCGAGGTCACTGGAAAACCGTCGCGGGCATAGCCGATGGCGGCTTCAAGCAGGCGTGGTAACGGCAGGCGGCCATACGATTTATGCGCCTCCGCCCAGCTAGCGACGGCACCGGGCACCGTCAGCGTCGCTGGTTGAATGCCGCGATACGGCACCTCTTCCAGGCCACGCGAGGCGAACCAGTCGAGCGTGCCGGTTGCCGCCGCTTTGCCACCGCCGTTGAGGTAGCGGACGCGCCCGGTTTTGCCCTCGTGGATCAGCCAGAACGCATCGCCGCCGACGCTGGTCATGTGCGGATACAGCACCGCCAACGCCGCACTGGTGGCAATCGCCGCATCAACCGCCGAGCCTCCAGCCCGCAGTACATCCGCACCTGCGGCCGATGCTAAGGCATGCGGCGATGTTACCACGCCGTTCGGCGCAATCGTGGCCGGGCGGCCAGTATGAATGGTCATGTCGTGAGTTCCAGTGTGGACGTTTCTTGGGCAGGCGCGCGGAACTCAGCACAGCCGCGCGGCTTGATCAAGATTAGCCACCGCTCTTAGCCGATTTGCCAGTGCTGCTATGCAGCGGCAGCGTGCCCGGGCCGTTGGTGAAGGCGCGGGCATCGTAGGTGCGCAGCCCCGCAAGGAGAGGATGGCTCCAAAGCCGCAAGTGTCGTCGGATTGGCGCACTGTTGCGCCAGGCAAACGGAATGGCACCGAAATTAACTAAATCTGTTAACTGTATGAATCGGTTCCGCTTGCCCAGCGTGACGCTACCGCGTATGTTTCTAGTTATGGTACCGACCCCTGACGGCGCTGATATTCAGTGCTTTCGTCCGCATGTTCAGACGTGCAAATCGGACCTCGTAATCACCCGCCACTCTTTGCTGACTTCCCCGTGACGCTGTGCAGCGGCAGCGTACCTGGGCCGTTGGTGAAAGCGCGGGCGTCGTAGTTGCGCAGTTCCATCTCGAAACTGACGGAAGTGGCGCGACGGCGCCAGATCCGGTCGAGAATGCCGAAATCGTCGACGTCGGCCTCGTCGAGGATCAGCTTGAAACGGTATGTGCCGGGCTCGGTGGCAACAAGCTGATCCGGCTTCTCCTTGTCGGACTTAGGGTAGAACAGGATGGTTTCGGTGCGGGTGCCCTTGCCCGCCAGCGAGACCGGCGCGAACGGATTGTTGGCGGCCATCCGGGTTTTGTCGGTGGTCCAACGGCCAAACTCGGCGGAGTAGAACCGTTTGGTGGCACTGGTTTTAACGTGGGTGGCTTCGAGCTCGACCGACAGCACGGTGCCGCTGCGCCCACCATCGTTGATCAATGCGACGGGGATCGCGAACACCTCGAAATTGGAGTTGTTGAAGGGCGACGCGTACTGGATCAGCGGTGGCACGAACACTTTGAGGTCGGGGGCCTTCAGCGCGCCATCCCATAGGCTGTAGGCGGAGAACACCAACGCCACAGCCGAAACCACGGCGGTCAATTGCCCGCCGCTATTGGCCGCCGTCGAGATGGCAACGTCGTTGGGTCCGTCTCCCGGCAAGGGGTGTAGATTTCTGGCCATGCTGCGTGCCTCCGGAAGCGTGAAGCGCAATCAGGCAAGGAGAGTGCGTCAACAGTGCGGCAGGCGGACGTTAGCCCGTCGCATTTGCCAGCTGGCGGGTGGGTTTTGGCGCGGGCAGGCCGGTGAGCGGGGTCACCACGACGCTAGCGCGGGTGACCGTGACGAAACTTTGTGGCGGCACGGCTTGCCAGCCATCGCGGGCGGCGTCCAACGGCTCGGAGACGACCAATGTGCCAGAGCCGTCAGGCAGCTCGCGGGTGTAGAGTGAGGGCGGTTTGTCATCGGAGGAGTAGCGCACCGCCCAGACTGTCTTGCCGTCACTCCACGCCGCAGTGCAGCGGAACGCTTCGGTGATGCCGACTGCCTGCTGGTGTTGTGCGACGACGGCGGCAGCCCGCTCGAAGGTGGCTTGCGGACCGTCAGCTAAGCCGTCGCCGATCATCATCAGAAACAGTGCTTCGCTGTCGGTGGTGCCGGTGCGGTCGTTGTAGAGCACGTCCGGGATCAGGGCATCAATGCGTCGACGCAGTCGCTCATAGCCGCCGATTTGGCCGTTGTGCATGAACATCATCGTGCCCAGGCTGAACGGATGACAATTGGCGCGGGTCGTTGAGGTGCCAGTGGAGGCGCGGACATGGGCGAAGAACAGGCCAGATTTGATCTGATGCGCCAGGCTCATCAGGTTTTCGTCACTCCAGGCCGGACGGATGTCGCGGAACACACCGGGGGTGCCGCGCTCGCCGTACCAGCCGAGGCCGAACCCGTCGGCGTTCATTTCGCTGTGCGCCTCGTGGCTACGGCGGCTCTGCGCGATCAGCGACTGGCACGGCATGCACACGAAGTCCTCGACGAACACGGGCGTTCCGAGATAGGCGATCCAGCGGCACATGATGGGCTTCCCTCAATGACACAGCAAACGTGCGCGACGGCGCATGAGCCTAGAATGAACAGAGTCGCGAGCGGGCGTCAAAATTCGGTCTGAGTAGCAGTCGTTCCGTTGAGCCGCACCGATGACTCTTTGAGTTTCCCTCCCTCCCCCTTGTGGGCAGGGCTATCGCATATGAACTCGCCGCGCGCACACCGTCGCGGTTTTTCTCCTCCTCCCCCTTGAGGGGGGAGGACAGCACGGCTCGATTTTCGTAC